>JBARNF010000491.1:0-4810 GCA_049802835.1 Bradyrhizobium sp. | reverse complement strand
GTGGAGAGATCACCCCACCCCGCCTCACGTCTCGCTACGCTCGTCCTGAGGCGACCCTCCCCCTCCAGGGGAGGGTGAGAGGCTGCCGATATGGCGGGCATCTCAGGAACGGGCCGGACGAAGCCTCAGCTGCCGGCGTTGGCGACGTCGGTGCCGAAGCGGATGTCCTCGACCAGCGACGACGACACCGTCGGCACCTGCTCGCCGTCGGAGCTGCGCGCGATGGCGTTGCGGGTCTTGGTGAACACGGTCTCCGCGCTCGGGCTCTTGCCGAGCTGATTGAGGAGCTCGGAGACCAGCACGCTGTTCTGGCCCTGCGGATCATCCAGGACCTTGCCCGACGTCGCCGACGACAGGATCAGCGCATTGGCGGGCGCGCTGACCGGCGCCAAGCCGTGCGAGTAGGCGCGGAAGCGGCGCTCATAGGGATTGCGGCGGGAGGCATCGATCACGACCAGCTTGGCGCGCGCGCCCTGCTCGCGGACGGCGTCGAGCACGCGCTCGATGCTGGTGCCCTGCCGGCGGACGTCGGATTCCTTCCAGATCCTGGCATCGACCGGGATCATGTAGCTCTCGCGGCCGGCCTGGATGGCGTAACCGCCGAAGAACAGCATCACCACCGAGTCCGGCTTGATCCTGGCCTTCAGGCGTTCGACGGCACGCGTCATGTCGTCCCGGCTGGCGTCCTCGACGACGTCGACATCGAAACCGTCGCGGCGCAGGGCGACCGTCAGCGCGCGGGCATCGTTGATCGGCTGGGCGAGCGGCGCGTTCGCATCGGGGTAATGGCCATTGCCGATGACGAGCGCGAGGCGCGCGCCACTGGTTGCGGACGCGGCGCTCGGCTCGGTCACGGCCGTGCTGGGAGCTTCCAGCGAACGCTTGTTCAAGGCAGCATGCGCGCCGATGGCGAGCGACACCGTGCACAGCAGCGCGGCGGCGGTCACGGCCGAACGGCGAGAAAACGAAGGCTGCCTTGCGGTCATCACGTCAATCCTGGTCCGAGCCGATCCGTCGTGGCCCAAGGGTAGGCACCCGTTGCGGGTACGCACCCTTTGGTCGCGCTGGCGCCTCTGAGGTTTGAGGGGTTGCGAGACGATGTGTCGTCACTTTGCGCGCAAATTGCGGCACCGCAACGAAGAAAGGCTTAACCCGAACGCGCAAGCCAGGCAACATCCAAACACCCTTGACTTTTCAAGCACTTGAAATTTAACGATAATTTAACCATGGCGCGGCTTCCTTGCAGAGCCGCGACGGGCCCTGGCCGCCATGTTGGGGCCAGACCGCCCTCTCCTGCCGTGATCCCGGTCACGTTGTCTTTGGCCGCTGCCCATGTCAGTTTCGCGGGTCTGCGCACGCGCGTGACGTACCGGCTGCCGGGCCGGTCCGGAAACGCACCACGCCAGCCCTGCCTCGACACAACCCGCGAGTCCTCGAGTTGAGCTTTCAATATTTCGCCAGCGCTGCCTGTCGCGCGCTGACGGCCCGAAAGGATGGGCCGTCACTCTACGACGTCTGCGATCCCATCCTGCGCCAGCCCGGCAGCGGCGACCCGCATCTGGCCAAGTTCTACCGGACCGCGCTCGGCAACCCCGCGCTGCGCACGCTGCTGCGCCGCGCCGGCCTGCCGGAGCTGAACGATCCCGCTGCGCTCAATGCACTACGCCAGGCGCTGGTTCTCGCCCGCGACAATCCGACACCGGACTGGGAGGAGGTCGGCCGCCCAGTCGCCGATCTGGTCGACAGCGTCGCGCTGCGTCATCCCGCTCCGCCGCGCAACCGCACGGCTGTCGCCATGCCACCAGCCGGCGAGATCGACCGCGTGATCCGGGCCTGCGGCGCCGACCTGCTGGCGTCCTACGCCCGCAACGGCTTCATCCCGACCTATGCCGCGTTCAACCTGATCGGCGACCCCGATCTCGGAGGCCGCGAGGTCCTGATGGCGCTGAAGGGCCTCGACGCCCGCGGCTACAAGAACTCGACCTTGCTGTTCAATCTCGCCCGCGTCTTCATCGCCCGCTCGCCCGCTGCCGCCGTGATCAATCCGCCCTGGCGCGGCATCGCCGAGCCGATGTGGGAGCCGGTGCAGATCCGCCACCGCTCGGCCTATTACGACGCCTTCTTCACCGAGGCGCTGCTGAGCTTCGTCGAGACGGGCCTGGCTTCGTCCGACCAGGCGACGGCCGCCCGCGGCGCCATCGCCGCGATGGTCGAGTTTTGCCTGACCACCAGCCGAGAGGAGGTCCGTGGCGCCGACGGCAAGAGCTACCATGTCGTCACCGCGCTGGCGCCGGCGCCGCATCCGCGCTTCTCGCGCTTCTTCACCCAGATCAAGCAGGACCTCGGCTTCGGCATCTACGTGCCGGACTGTGATACCACCGCGTGCTCGTTCTCGGCCGCCACCCAGGCCGGCTCCGACGATCCGATTCTCGATCAGCCGCTGGTCGACTTCTATGCCGGCTACCAGGTGCGCGCCGGCGGCAACGAGCCGCGCGTGACCGTCCCGATCAACGACCACATCGACTATGAGGGTGGCGTCGCCACCTGGATCGACAGCATGGCCGGCGAGCGGCCCTATGGCAACGATCTCGATCCGACCTTGAACCTCGACGTGCTCGAGGTGTCGTTCCGCAATCTGGCACGCTGGCAGATCCTGGAGACCGAGGGGCGGCTCGACGTCATCAGGCGCATCGTGGGCTTCCAGCAGCGGCTGGTCACGAGCGGCGCCTTCGCCGATCCGCGCTCGCACATCTACTACCTGCCGGAGCTGTATTGCGCCTATTTCGGCCGCTGCTATCAGGCCTTCATGGCACTGCCGCCGGCGGCGCGAGCGGCTATCGATCCCGACGGCGCGTTCGAGCTGATCCGGCTGCGCGTGATCGCCTATGTCGAGGACGAGCTGATCAGCCGCGAGATGAACCCGTTCGACGCGGCGCTGGCGCTGATCGCGCTCGGCCATCTCGGCGGCAAGCCTGCGAGCTTCGCGCCCGCCGTGCATTGCATCGTCGCCAGCTTCGGCGAAGGCGGCCGGCGCCATCCCTACCGCGCCTATGAGTGGAACAAGATGAAGACCCCGACCCGCATCCTGGTCGGCGGCCCCGAGGTCACCTCGGCATTCGTGCTGATGGGGCTGGCGCTGGCCCGCCGGGTTGTGGTGCGGTGAGAGGGCGGCGCGAGCGAACAGCGCCTTCCCGGCCTGCAATCGCGAAGTCGCCCGCCGCGAACGCGGTGCCCATGACTGCGCCCTCTCCCCTTGCGGGAGAGGGCGACACTGACGCCGGCGTCATACTCACTCGGGTGAGGGGTCTGTCTCTACAAGCACCACCGTCTCTGTGGAAACAGACCCCTCACCCGGCACGACCGCGCTGCGCGCGATCATGCCACCCTCTCCCGCAAGGGGAGAGGGTGCACCGGTGTTGGCGCAAGGGCCCGAGTTCAACATCCCACGCCGCGCCGGTATCGCGCGAAGTTGAGCAGCTCAGGCAATCACGAGGCTGGAACCAGGCAACGATCCGCCGCACAATCGCCCCATCAACCCATCCCAAGGACGTCCTGCGCCCGTTCATGTCGATGAAGCCAGTCCTTCTCCTCCTGCTCACCCTCGCACCGTCGCTCGCTCATGCCGCCGACATCACCGGCCCCGCCAAGGTCCGCGAGGCCGACAACGTCGTGATCGGCACGACACGGATCCGGCTTGGCGGTATCGACGCGCCGTCGGTCGACCAGCTGTGCCTCAATCCGCACGGCGAGCGCTGGACCTGCGGCATCGCCGCACGCGACGAACTGATCAAGCACGCCGACGGCAAGAGCTGGACCTGCCATCCGCGCGCGATCGATCGCCGCGGCCGCCAGGTGGCGCGCTGCGACGTCGATGGCGAGGACATCCAGAAATGGCTGGTGCGCAGCGGCTGGGCGCTGGCCTACAGGACGCTCTCGCGCGATTACGAAGCCGACGAGGCGGAGGCGCGCGCGGCCAAGGCCGGCATGTGGCAGGGCGCCTTCATCGCACCCTGGGACTGGCGTGTACGCAACAAGAAGACCACGATTCTCGGCGCCACGAAGCCGCCGGAGAGCGCGAGCGCGATCCTGCTCGCCTCGGCCTCGGGCCCGGTTGCGCCGTCACCCGACTGCACCATCAAGGGCAACGTCAACGGCGCCGGCGAATGCATCTACCACACGCCGACGAGCCGCTGGTACGCGCAGATCAAGATGCGCATCGCCAAGGGCACGCGGTGGTTCTGCTCGGTCGAGGAGGCCGAGGCCGCCGGCTGCCGCGAGACACGGCGTTGAATGGGCCGCGTTGACCGGAGCGGGCATGCCAGCCCCCCGGGATCTCCGGGTTTTCTTATGCTGCTGCGCCGCGTAAAATCGGGCTCGGCGGGATCCGAGAGCCCCTCGATAGCCCCTGGGGTCCGAGAGCCCGTCGTCCCATCCAAAGACAATCGCCAATAGCCAAATCGTCGAGGACAATCGCAATGACCGTTCGCGCGGGCCGGGAGTTTCTGGCCATCCCGGGACCCACCACGATGCCCGACGAGGTGCTGCAGGCGATGCATCGCCCGGCGCTCGACATCTATTCCAAGCAGATGGTCGAGCTGACCGACGGCATCATGACCGATCTCGGCCGTCTGTTCGCGACCAAAGGCAAGACCTACATCTACATCGCCAATGGCCACGGCGCCTGGGAGGCCGTGCTCTCCAACGTGATGTCGCGCGGCGACAAGCTGCTGGTACTGGAGAGCGGCCGTTTCGCGTTCGGCTGGGGCAACGCGGCGCGCGCGATGGGGGCCGAGGTCGAGGTGCTCAGGGG
>JBARNF010000490.1:0-7832 GCA_049802835.1 Bradyrhizobium sp. | reverse complement strand
GGAAGCTGCCCCAGCGCCGGATCGGCAACGCGAGCTGCGACGAATTATTGCGCATCGTCAACGTTTCCTGCCGCGGACGCAGGAAGATGTCGTGACGTACGGCGTAACGCAGCTCGTCGGGCGCCGTACCGATGTTGAAGTCGGTGGCGGTGTCGCGCCAGGGGCCGCGCTCGATCGCGACCACGTCGAGACCGGATCGGCAGAGTTCGAGCGCCATGATCGACCCGGTCCAGCCGAGCCCGACGATGACGACATCCTTGCGAGGCAGGCGGCGGCTCATCAGCGTACTCCCCAGGCTGGCTGGCCCTGCAGGCTCACCGGCGGCAGCGTGTATGGCTTGTTCGGATTGTCGATCACGTCGCGGAAGTCGTAGCGGACGCCAGGGAAGCCGATCAGCTTCCAGCCAGCCATGTCCTTGTTGCCGCCGTAGATCGGGTCGGCGAAGAAGCCTTCCATCGTGTTGCCGTAGACGGCACTGAACAGCATGCGGCTCGAGAACCCTTCGAACTTGATGTCGCCCTTCTCCATGCCGCCCAGCAGCTTGTCCTTCTCCTCGGCAGACAGATCGACGAAGCTGCGCCCACCGAAATTGGCCTTGCAATAGGCTGCGAGCGCCGCCAGCCCCTGGCGATATTGCTGGCGCGGCGTGAGCGGCGACTGCAGGCCCTGCGTCGGCAGCGGATTGGCCGAAAACGGTCCCTTCATATAGAGCCAGTCGTGCCCGCCATAAGGACCTGTCAGTTGACGGTCGATGAAAGTGGTGACGCCCGCATCCTTTGCACCGGGGCCAAGTTCGTCCGCAGGGATCAGGCGGTCGACGATGGCATCGACGACGGCGGCCTCCTCGGCGGTGAAAAAGAGCCAGCCGCCCGGCGCCACCGGCGTCACGGGGTAGACCTCATTGGGGCGCCACGGCAGCACCTTGGTGACGACCTTGGCGGTCGCACCCGAGGTCGTGATCAGAAGCGCTGCCGTCGTCAGCAGGCTTCGTCGCGACATTCCAGAATGTCGTGGCGCTTCGGTCGGCGGCGCGAACTTCGCGCTCATGGCCGAGCGATCGTCGGTGTGCATCGTCTCTCTCCGCAGGCGGATCACGTGATCGATCCGCAGGCGCTCTTCTTAGACAGATTCGTTAACAATTCCGTCGCCGTTTGAATGCAGCAGGCTCATGGCGCTCTGCGTTGAGCGACACAAGACCAACATCACCGCGAGAAGATCCTGCCGTCGCGACGCACAAATTGATCATTCAATGTCCCGGGTGCTAGGACTGCGCCGTGCACGGGCAAGGAGTGGGGCATGCGGATATCCACCGCGATATCTCGGACTTTAATGGTCATCGCCGTGGTGTCGGGCGCAGTCAGCCCGGCGACCGCGGCAAGCGCCGTTGTCCGAAGCGGCGACACCATCCAGCTCGGCGACACGGTCTTCCGGCTCGACGGCATCGACGCGCCGGAGGTCGATCAGCTCTGCATCGACGATCATGCCGATTCCTGGAACTGCGGGGTCGAAGCACGCGAGCAGCTCACCAAGCTGATCGGCGGTCGCTCGGTGCGTTGCGACGATCTCGGCCCCGACAAGCCGCTCAAGACGCGCCGGATCGGGATCTGCACCGCCGACGGCGACAAGATGAGCCTCAACCAGCAGGTGGCGCGCGCCGGCCTCGCCGTGAGTGCCGACCCTGCCGCCCGATATCGCGCCAAGGACGACATCGCGGCAGCGAAGGAGGCCCTGCGCGGTCTCTGGAAAGGATGCTTCGTCGCGCCGGGTGAATTCCGCACCGACAAGAAGGATGGTGTGCTGCTCGGCGCGGCCTGCCGTGCCGACCGCGATCGCGAGATTCGCGCGGTGCTGTTTCCGGACGCGCCGGCCATGCCACCGGGCTGCAGCATCAAGGGCAAGTTCGCGGTGCGCGCCCGCGTCACCGGCAACATCGGCATCTATCATCTGCAGGGTTGCCCGAGCTATCCCGCGACCACGGAGCCGGATCGCTGGTTCTGCTCGGAGGACGATGCCCGCAGCGCCGGATTCCGCCGCGCCTTCAACTGCCGCGCATCGAAGGGCAAGTGAGCCCCCGGCATGCTTAGCGGCTGACGCGCCAGATCGTGCCGTTGCCGTCCTCGGAGATCAAAAGACTGCCGTCGCGCGCCACGGTGACGCCGACGGGCCGGCCCCAGACTTCGCGGTCGTTGACGACGAAGCCGGTGACGAAGTCCTCATACGCGCCGGTTGGTACGCCGTCCTGCAGCCGGATGCGGATGACCTTGTAGCCGGTGCGCTTGGACCGGTTCCAGGAGCCGTGCTCGGCCGCAAAGGCATCGCCGCGATACTCCGGCGGAAACAGGCTCCCGTCGTAGAAGGTCAGGCCGAGCGACGCCGAATGCGCCTGCAGCAGCACGTCGGGAATCGTGATCTTGCCCTTGAGGTCGGGACGCTCACCGGCATGGCGCGGGTCCGGATTGTCGCCCATGTAGTACCAGGGCCAGCCGTAGAAGCCGCCTTCCTTCACGCGGGTGACATAATCCGGAACCAAATCGTCACCAAGGCCGTCGCGCTCGTTGGTGGAGCACCAGGGCGCGCCGGTCGCAGGCTGAATGGCGAGGCCGACGCAATTGCGGATACCGGTTGCAAACAGACTCTGGTTCTTGCCATCGGGATCGAAGGCCAGCACGGCGGCACGGTCGATCTCCGCACCCCAGGCCGCGCCCAGCGGATGGGCATTGGTCCAGGCGGCGAGACCACCGGCGGGCTCGCCCAGCGCTTCGCCGACATTGCCGGCGGACCCGACCGACACCAGCATGCGCTTGTCGTCCCTGGTGAAGACGACGTCGCGGGTCGAATGACCGTAGCCGCCCGGCAGGTCGGGGACGACGACCTCCACCGGCCCCGACGCCTTCATGGCACCGCTACGGTAGGGAAAGCGCATGACGCGCTCGGTGCTGGCGACATAGACCCATTGCGGATCGGCGCTGGGATGGAACGCGATGCCGAAGGGGTGACCGAGCCGGTCGGCGAAGATCTCGCTCGATGCAACCCTGCTGCCGTCCTCGCTCGGACGCAGCACGCGGACCCGGCCCGCGCGGGTCTCGGCGACGAAGATGTCGCCGTTCGGCGCCGTGCGGATGATGCGCGGGCCACTCAGCCCCTCGGCGAATAGCGCGATCTTGAAGCCGTCGGCAACCCTGGGCACGGCGGAGGCCGGCCGCTGCACGACGCGCGAGACATTGGCGGCGGACGCCGTCGCGCCCGGCTTGGGCAAGTCCTCGGGGCGGATCAGCCTGGTGGTGCCGGGTGTATCGCCCTGCCAGCTGCCGAACGCGTCCCTCCCCTTGAGTATCGCCGGTTCGGCTGCGGCCGCGGTCGCCACCAGCGCGGCCAGAGCCGCCAAAACAGCCGTTCTCTTGCGTCTCGTCATGCAGTCCTCGCGCGTCCAGCGTCTCAAGCGGCCGGCAGCCTATCCCGTTCCCTTCCCCGAGATCACGCATCGCGACGACGTGGGGCGATCACGACAGTGCGCCGAGCACCCCGCGCGTCGCCTGATCGATCTCCTCGACATAGCGGCGGCGCGCAAAGGACTCGGTCAGGAAGCCGATCACCTTGCGGCTGTTCTCCGATTCCAGCACTGCCAGCACCTCCGCGCCGGAATCGTCGAAGATCTTCATCGCCGTCTTGACGTTCATTTCAGGCAACAGCACGACATCGAAATATTTGGCGAGCTCGACCACCTGGATCTCGTCGGCGATGGAATCCAGCTCGCCCGAGAACAGGTCCGGCAGCGAGACCAGCCCGCAATAGTCGTCACTGTTGTTGACCACCACGACGGCCTGGCGCGTGCCGAGCGCGAATTCACGCCGGCACGCCGCGATCGTGGTGGTGGTCGGCACCTTGCCGACGTCGGAGCGCATCAGCCGCTCGACGGTGAGATTGCGCAGCCAGCCGACGTCGTTGGCGCTGCGGATGGCCTCGCCGCGCAGATGCAGCCGCCAGGTCGAGAACGAATGCCCGAACAGGACGCGGACGCAGACCGACGTCACGATGCACGCCGCCAGCACCACGGCGGTGACGTCGACGCTGCGCGTCATTTCCAGCACCAGGAACGACATCGTTAGCGGCCCGCCGACGATGGCGACCCCGAGTGTCGCCATGCCCGTCAGCATCGCCACGACAGGATCGAGCGCGAGCCCGACGCCGGCCATCGCGAGCAGTCCCGCGAACAGCTTGCCGAGCAGGCTGCCGATGAACAGCGACGCGAAGAACAGACCGCCGCGGAAGCCAGACGCCAGCGAGATCAGGCAGGCCGCCAGCTTGAGCACGATGATGGTGGCGATGAAGCCCACCGCCATCTCGCGATGCAGGTCCAGCAGCATCGCGCCGTGTCCGGCCGCCAGCACCTGTGGGGTCACGATCGCCATCGCGCCGACGCAGACGCCGCCGATGGCAGGACGCAGCCAGACCGGGATGCGAACGAACAGCCGTTCCACCGCAGGCGAGGCACGCATCACCACGATGCCGATGCCGCTCACGAGCAGGGCCAGCACGAACAGCGCGACGTACTGCTCGAAGCCGACCGCGCCGACCTTCTGGATCTCGATCGAATAAGGTGCGCCGGCAAGATATTGCGAAGTCAGCGCGCCGGCCAGCGACGCCGCCAGGATCGGCGCGGCGCTGCCGACAGAGTAGACCCCGACGATCAGCTCGCACGCATAGAACGCGCCCGTGATCGGCGCGCCGAACGCGGCGGCGATCGCGGCGGCCGCGCCGCAGCCGAGGATCAGGCGCATATCGTTGCGGCGAAGCGTCAGATACTGGCCGAGCAGCGACGCGATGCCCGCACCGATCTGGGTGTAGCCGGCCTCGAGGCCGACCGAGGCGCCCGAGCCGTTGGAGACCAGGGTCTGGCCGCTCACCACGACGCTGTCGCGCATCGACAGCCGGCCGCCGCGCAGCGCGTTGGCCTCGACCGGGTCGACAGCGGGCGCGATCTTCCAGCGCCGCCGCAGCCACTCCATGATGCCGAGGGCGAGGCCGCCAAGAGCCGGAGCCGTCACCGCGATCACCGGGTTCACCCAGGCATTGGCGCTGAGCCGCACGTCGATCGGGATGCCGTAGATCAGCATATGGGCGAGCTGCGCGATGAGGCTCATGACCGTCACGATCCCACCCGTCGCGACGCCGATCACCAGCGCCAGCGGTATCAGGTAGAATTCGTTGCTGCGCAGCAGCGCCCGCAGCCGCGTGACCACCCGGTTCGAAGCCTTGCGATCGATGATATGCGACAGCGTCGACAGCACGAGAGCCATTTCTTCTACGAGGAGGCCTCTGCGTGGCAATAGCCTGCTGCATTTTGCGGAACAAGCGCGAATTGCTGTCCAGTCGAAACGTGGTTGACTGGTCCGGAAAATGGAACCGCGGCCGCCCGCGCAAGGCGCAGATGCCTCAACGGCGCAGGGATGTGAAAGTCGCATAAGGCGCTCGGGACCACGGTCACCACCCCACTCCGCAACGTGCCAGAATGACAGCGCCCGCTGCGATGGATCCGCAGCGGGCGCTGACAACTCAGATCAAGGAGACGGACCGCTCAGACCCGCTCGATGATGATGGCCGGCGCCATGCCACCGGCCGCGCACATCGTGACCAGGCCGCGCTTGAGATCGCGCCGTTCCAGCTCGTCGAGCAAGGTCCCGATCAGGATGGAACCGGTGGCGCCGATCGGATGCCCGAGCGCGATCGAGCCGCCGTTGACGTTGACCTTGGCGCGATCGAGCTTGAGGTCGCGGACGTACTTCTCGGCAACGACCGCGAAGGCCTCGTTGATCTCGAACAGGTCGATGTCGTCGATGCTGAGCCCGGCCTTCGCCAGCACCTTTCGCGTTGCAGGCACGGGCGCGTTCAGCATCAGGGTCGGATCGTCGCCCATGTTGGCCATCGCCACCACGCGGGCACGCGGCTTCAGGCCATGCGCCTTGGCGTAGGATGGCGACGCCAGCAGGATCGCGGCTGCGCCGTCGACCACGCCGGAGGAGTTGCCGGCATGATGCATGAACGCGATCTCGAGGCCGGGATAGCGCTGCAGGATCAGGCCGCGATAGGTCGTGCCCTTGTCGTCGAGCGCATAATCGGCGATCGCGGGGAATGCCGGCTTCAGCCCGGCCAGCGCCTCGGCCGTGGTCTGCGGCCGCGGATATTCCTCATGGTCGAGCGCAAGGCTGCCGTCCTCATGGTGGACCGGCACCAGGCTCTTCTTGAAATGGCCGCCGGCAATCGCGGCCGCCGCGCGCTGCTGGCTCTCCAGCCCGAGCGCGTCGACGTCGGCCCGGATGATGCCTTCCATGGTGGCGATGGCATCGGCGCAGACACCCTGGTGCGACTGCGGATGCAGCGCGCGCAGATGCAGGTTGCCGGCATCCATCATCAGCGGCCCCTCGCCGCGCCGTCCCTCCATCGACATCATCTCGCAGCCGCCGGCGACGACCAGGTCCTCCTGGCCGGCCATGATCGAGGCCGCCGCGATGTTGACGCTGGTGATGCCGGAGCCGCAGAAGCGGTCGAGCGTGACGCCGGAGGCACGGACGTCGTAGCCGGCGTCGAGCGCCGACATGCGGCCGAGGTCGCCGCTCTGCGGGCCGCGCTGCGACGAGCAGCCCCAGATGATGTCGTCGACATCGGCGGTCTTGATGCCGGTGCGGTCGGCCAGCGCGCGCAGCACGGTGGCGCCGAGGTGCTGCGGATGCAATCCTGCGAGCGCACCCTTGCCGGCCTTGCCGATGCCGCGCGGAGTCCTGCAGGCGTCGATGATCAGCGCGTCCACCATGGTGTTTCCCTTGCCCGATGTTGTTGTGAGCTTGACAGTCAGGCAGCGGCGCAGCGCCCGCACGATCGCCCTTGCTGTCGCATAACATTCAGGCGGCGATGTCCACAACGGCGCTCGAAGCTGTCAGCGTATCAGCAGAACGCACGGCATATCGTTGAAGCCATTCACCTTTCCGCCACGCGAACAATTCGTCTCAGCGGCGTGATGAACCGCCCTTCTGACAGGCTGGTCGAAGAGAGCGCTCCCTCACGCAACATGCTGCAGCGCACATCGAATCCGGCGCGTCGGCAACTTGCTGATCGAGCCCCATAACATTGTCCAACCAGGAGAACTGACCGTTCACGCAACGCTTCTTGTAAAGCCGGAAGGACTACTGGATCGTGGCATGCCAGCCGCACCTGAGATCAGGGGATCGCTGCGCGGGCCAGCTGAAATACGGACGCCTCAAGGCGCCGATCGGGAGGACGCCATGTTCAAGCTGTCACGCCGCCATCTGATGTCGGGTGCCGCTGGCGTCTCGCTGGCTGCGATCTCCGGCACATCGGCCGTCGCCGCAGAGCCTGCCCGTTGCGATGGCCGGGACATCACCCGACCCCTGGCCCGCTATCTGGTCGGCGCCGGCGACATCGTGGCAGCCCGCCGCAAGGTCGCCTGATCGCAACGCCCAGCAGGCAGATGAGCAAAAAAATAGCGCGGTGCTGCCGGCCTGGCGCGGCGCGCGCCAGCCGATGACCGCAGCCATTCTGAAGGAGACCTCTGTGATGTTGAGACGCGATCTGCTGACCACCATGGCCGGACTGGGAACCGCGACCGTGCTCGGCGCTGTCCCAGCGCGAGTTGCCGCCGAGGAAGCCAAGATCCCGAGCATTCCAGGCCCCGATCCCGCCACCAAGACCCCGGGCTTCAAAGCGCCGCCCGGCAGCGTCGACACTCACACCCATATCTTCGGCCCGGCATCCACCTATCCGTTCTCGCCCACCCGCCCCTACACCCCGCCCGACGCCCCACTCGAGATGTTCCGGGC
>JBARNF010000489.1:0-6171 GCA_049802835.1 Bradyrhizobium sp. | reverse complement strand
CGTTGAAGGCCTGCTGGGCCGCGGCGATCGCGCGGGAGGCTTCCAGCAGCCGGTGCTCGATCTGGTGGATGGAGTGCGAGGAAAGCGGACCAGTGGACTGCTCGTCCACCTCGACCACCACCTCATCCATCTCGCCCAGATGCTCCTCGACCGACACGACCTCGTCGGCGGTGCTCTCGATCAGTTCGGCCTCGACCTCGGTGTCGCGCGCCATCTGTGCCGCCGACTGTTCCTCGATTTGCTCGACGAATGCTTCGGGCAGCATCGGACTGGCATAGGGATTGTCGAGCAGGATGTCGGGCTCGTTCTCGGGCGGCGAGGTTTGGGACGGGGGCTGCTCGCTCATGATGGCCTGCCTCATTAGGGTCGGACTCAGCTCTTCTCGGCGGGTGGCGCGATCCGCCTGAATTGGCGCAAGGTGATGTCGCCGTCGGCGCCGAGATAAAGCTCGGCATAGAGATTGCCGGATTGGGTCGGCAGGATGCAGGAGCGTCCGTCCTGACTGATCCGGCCGGTCTTCGGATGATTGGCCGAGAGGAACGACTGCGCGTTGGCGAGATACAGCGTGACGACCTGCTGGGCTGCCGCGCCGGTCTCCTGTGTGAAGGTGGTGCTCTCGATGATGCGGCAGACGCCCTCCGACAGCCGGGCGAAGCCGAGCCGCCGTCCCTGCCGCAGCCAGTTGTTGACGGCGGCTGCGACCTCATGTGGCGGCACCAGGCCGCGGACCTGCGGACAGTCGAGCGCGCCGAACATCAGCGGCAGCAGCGTCTGCACCGCAGCATTGGCCTGTGACAGCCGTTGATCGGCAGAGCTGGCCGCGGTCTTCAGCTTGGCCGTCAGCGCCATGTAGATGCGGTAGTAGTCGCAGAACTCTTCGGGCGTGCGGGCCTGCTGCACGGCGAACGCCGCCGCGTCGTTACGGATGTCGGGCTCGCCGTCCTGCGGCTGCGGCAGCGCGATCAGCTCCCACAGCGCGATCGTCTCGTTGAGGCCCAGACACTGGAACAGCGGCGATGTGGCGACACCGAACTGCGAGAGCAGGGCCGGGACCGCGGCGAGATCCGACTGCGCATGGATGCCGTGGGCGCTGAGAATGCTCTCGGTCTGGCTCGACGTCGCGGCATCCTGTGCGCCGGTCTCCGCCTTGGCGATCGTGCGCAGGTCACCGAGATTGAAGGTCAGCAGCTTGATCGGGCTGACCTGCAGGGACAGGCCGGGCAGCAGCGCCAGCGGCGAGCCGTGCAGCCCGTCCTGGATTTCGGCCATCATGCTGGTTTCATCGGGGAAGCTGTAGCTCGCCGTCGGTGCCCGCACCGCCCACTCGAGCCACTGCACTCCGCCGTCGATGAACGCCAGGACCAACGCGCCGATCTCGGAGAGGCCGCCACGGCCTTGGATCAGCCTGTTTGCGACCATCACCGTCATGACACATCACCCCGACGGGAAGTTCTTGAGGATCGTGGAAGCGGCGGCGCCGATCTGGGCAAAGTCGTCGGTCGCCGATTTCATCATGCTCTGCGCCGTCACCAGCGCTTCGGCGTATTTCGGCTCGCCGGTCGCCAGCAGCTGCGCCATGGCGACGCCGGAGGCCGTGGTCGCAATGGTCGAGACGTTGCGCAGTGCATCGGCCGCGTCCTGGATGGCGATGGCCGCCGATTGCGCCACCGACTGATAGGCCTTGCCGGCGCCGCTGGTGAGCACGACCTGCGGCGCCATGGTCGCCTTCTGGACCTGGTTGATCACGTCGATGATCTGGGCGTCGACATTGTTAGGCATCTGCGTATCCTCAACCGATCCGGAGGCCGCGGCCGGCGCTGGGTATGGCGCCCCGGATCATGATGGTCTCGTCGTCGGGTCTTTCGGCTCGGGGTCAGGCCTTCGGAGGAGCGGGCGGGGTCCCGCCGGCCTCGGTGATCAGCTTGTTGAGGTCGCTCTGCGCGGTCTGCGCCAAGCCGTTCGCGGTGGCGGCCTGGGCCTTCAGCGTGTCGATCGCAGTCTCCGCGTCCGCATAGGCGGTCGCGATCGAGCTGCTCGGGTTTGGCGGCGTCGATGGCGTCGTGCCGCCGGCGTCCGTGACGATCTGATCGAGGTCGGCTTGCGCGGCCTGGGCGAGACTCGAGGCCGAGTTGGCCTGCAGCTTCAGCGCCGTCACCGCACTTTCCGCGTCCGCAAAGGCTGCGGCGACGGCCGCGCTCGGTGACGGATTGGGCGGCGGTCCGGGCAGCGGATCGACCGAGGGCGGCGGAGGCTTCGGCGCGGGCGGCGGTGCGATGGGAAACGGCACGGACAGCATCTTGGCGCAGGCCGCGGTCACCGCCGCCGAGCCGATCACGCTCGCGCCCTGCTGCCGCCCGATCGCATTGTGCATGGCCATGCCGAGCGTCTCGACCATCACGGCGTCGAGCAGTCCGAACGCCTGCGAGGGAGACTGACCGGTCAGAAGCGTGACCACGCCGGTCGTCGAGTCGATGATCTGGCTGTTGACCGTACCTGGATCGCTCATGTCACGAACTCCCCTGCGAGATGATCATCGCCAGGACCTGCGCGAGCGCCGCGCCGGCCAGGACCTGGCCACGTTGCTGATTGGCCGCGGCGTTCGCCATCGCGAGCCCGAGGCTGTCGGCCATCGCCACATAGGTCATGCTCATGGCGACCGACGGGGCGAGCCCGACATTGACGGCGTTGCCGTCGACCACGGCCATCAACGATGCGGACGCGGCTGGCACGGCGGACCGCTCCCTTGGCTGGGCGCAAGGCTGCGGCTAGCCGGCGGCACCGTCGGTGGACGGCCTGCTACACCAGGCCGAGCACCTTTTCGGTGGCGATGCCGGTCGTGCCGGTATCGAGGGTCAGCAGGGTGGAGATGCCCTGCGTGGTCGAGGCCTGCATCGTCACGTAGGACTGCTGCTGGTTGTTGGTCGCGTTGTGGGCCGCATTGGACAGCGCCTGGCTGGTGGCGATGAACAGATTGCCCATCGCGACGGCCGGCGCGTCGCCGAGCACCTTGGTGTTCACCTGGCTGATGGAGTCCGTGATCTGACTGTTGACGGCGGTGGGGAATGCCATGATGTCTCTCCTTTGCAAGTGCTGTTGCGGTGGGGTCGTCTCTCGATCAGCCAGGCATCACGCGCGGATGATGCCTAGCTCTTCAGGATGGTCGACGTCGCCAGTCCGGTCGACGCCGTGTCGAGCGAATAGAGCAGCGCGACGCCTGCTGTCGTCGCTGCCTGCGCAGTGACGTACATCTGTTGCTGCGCCAGGGTGGCGTTATGCGCCGCATTCGCCAGCGCCTGCGCCGTCGCCTGGTACAGGTTGCCCATTGCGATCGCAGGTGCCGTACCGAGGACCTGGACGTTGCTCTGGGTCACGGAGTCCGTGATCTGACTGTTGACTGCCGTGGGAAATGCCATCTCACCAGCTCCCTGGGATCGTTAGGCGAGTGCCAAGGTCGGGAGTGTCCCGATCCCGCGCTCGGGCTGCGTCAGGACGACAGGATGTCCTTGGTGGCAACGCCGGTGGCGGCGGTGTCGAGCGAATAGAGCGTGGCGACGCCCATGGTCGTTGCCGCCTGCGCGGTCACGTAGCTCTGCTGCTGCGAATTGGTGGCATTGTGCGCGGCGTTCGCGAGCGCCTGCGCGGTCGCCTGGAACAGGTTGCCCATCGCGATCGCCGGCGCGTCGCCAAGCACCTTGGTGTTGGCCTGGGTGACGGAATCGGTAATCTGATTGTTGACTGAGGTCGGAAATGCCATGGCTTGATCCTTTCAGGTGGAGGTCATATCGGCAGGAGGGCGGCCGAACGGGACGCGCGCGTCAGCTGGTCAGGCCTTTGACGCCGCTGTTGAGGATGTCGGCGGTCGCGACGCCGGTGGTGGCGGTGTCGAGCGAGTAGAGCGTGGCGACGCCCATGGTGGTGGCGGCCTGCGTGGTCACGTAGCTCTGCTGCTGCGCATTGGTCGCGTTGTGAGCCGCATTGGCCAGCGCCTGCGCCGTCGCCTGATAGAGGTTGCCCATCGCAATCGCGGGCGCATCACCGAGAACCTTGGTATTGGCCTGGGTGACGGAATCGGTGATCTGGTCGTTGACCGACGTCGGGAAAGCCATCTTGTCCTTCTCCCTAGTTTGAGCCGACATCCACCGCGTGACGCAGTCGCGCGTCGTTTGGCGTGGCACCGGCATCCGGCGTGTGGTGAAGATGCCAACCGGCGTTGCAACAACTTAAGGAAGAGTTTGGCTCTCGCGATAGTTGAAAGGGACGGAACTCAGGGACGAATCCGGGCGAAATTGGCCGGATGGCTTCGTCGGTTCTGCCGCAATTCAGCGATTTTTCCGCACGCGGGGGGCGATGACCGCCGCTGGTGTTCCGGATGCGGGCAGGGCGATCGCATATCGAGGAGAGCGTGACGTCGCCCTGCGAACGTATGCTTTGCCATCTGCGCAAAAGGATGAAGCCCGGCGGTTCGGGCCGGGCTTCATCAGGCGAAGGGGGACGGAGCGACGGCGATGCGCCGAAGACGACGGCTCTACGCGGCCGTCTTCGCCTTGCCGTCCTGGACGGCGCGCCAGAGCTTCTCGGTGGTCAGCGGCATGTCCAAGTGCTTCACGCCATGGTCCGACAACGCGTCGATCACGGCATTGATTACTGATGCCATCGAGCCGGCGCAGCCGGCTTCGCCGCAGCCCTTGGTGCCCAGCGGGTTGCTCTTCGCCGGCACCGGATGGTTGTCGACCGTCATCATCGGCACGTCGGAGGCGCGCGGCAGTGCGTAGTCCATCAGCGAGCCCGTGATCGGCTGGCCGCTCTCGTCGTAGCGCAGATGCTCCATCAGCGCCTGGCCGATGCCCTGGGCGACGCCGCCATGCAGCTGGCCGGCGACGATCATCGGGTTGATCACCGTGCCGAAGTCGTTGATGGCGGTGTAGGCGACGATCTGCGCGACGCCGGTGTCCGGCTCGATCTCGACCTCGCAGACATGGCAGCCATTGGGGAAGGTCGACTCGGTCACGGTCGAGTTGTGATCGACGTCGAGCGAGGCCGGCACGCCCTCGGGCATCTTGCCCTCGCGCATCCGGCGCGCCAGCTCCATGATGTCGATGCTACGGTCGGTGCCCGCGATCGTGAACTGGCCATTGGCGAACTCGATGTCGGCTTCTGAGGCCTCGAGCAGATGCGCGGCGGCCTGCTTGCCCTTGGCGATGACGAACTGCGAGGACTCGACGATGGCCTGGCCGGTCGCGGTGATCGAGCGCGAGCCGCCGGTGCCGTTGCCGAACCGCACCAGATCGGAGTCGCTCTGCTCCAGCCTGACCTTCTCGAACGGCACGCCGAGCTGCGCCGACAGCACCTGCGCGAACGGCGTCGCGTGGCCCTGGCCGTAGTCGAGCGTGCCGGTCGTCAGCGTCACGCCGCCGTCGGCATCGAAGGTGATCTTGCCGAGCTCGCCTGACGGCGGCGCCGTCACCTCGAGATAGGAGCCGACCGCGATGCCGCGCAGCTTGCCATTCTTGCGGCTCTCGCGCTTGCGCTTGGCGAAACCGGCGTAATCGGAGACCTCCAGCGCCTTCTCGAACACCGCGGCGAAATCGCCGGAATCGTAGGTGACGCCGGACGCAGCCGGGAATGGCATCTGGCTCGGCTTGATGAAATTGCGCTTGCGGATCGTCAGCCGGTCGATGCCCATCTCGCGCGCGGCGGTGTCGATCAAGCGCTCCATGAAATAGTTCGCCTCGGGGCGGCCGGCACCGCGATAGGCGCCCATCAGGGTGACGTTGGTCAGCACGGTCTTGATGTCGACGCCGAGCAGCGGCGTCTTGTAGACGCTGGCGAGGTTCTTGCCGGTGTTGAGCGACAGCGGCAGCGGCGCGACGCCCATGATGTAGGCGCCGAGATTGCCGTAGCCGGAGAGATGCACGGCGAGGAACTTGCCGTCGGCGTCGAGCGCCAGCTCGCCATGGATGATCTGGTCGCGGCCCTGGCTGTCGGACAGGAAGCTGGTGGTGCGCTCGTCGCGCCACTTCACCGGGCGTCCGAGCTGCTTGGCCGCATGCAGGATGCAGACATATTCGGGATAGGAGACGTTCTTCATCCCGAACGAGCCGCCGACATTGGTGGTGAGGATGCGGACCTTGTCCGGCGCGACGTTGAGGATCTTGGCGAGCGTCGCCTTGT
>JBARNF010000488.1:0-3633 GCA_049802835.1 Bradyrhizobium sp. | reverse complement strand
GCTCTGAGCTCGCAGCAGATGCACGCGCGTCCGCGCCGCCTCGCCGGTGATCGCGACCGGCTTGCTGCCGCCAGCTGCGATCTTGTCGTCGGCAGAGACCGCGAGCTTCAGGATCACGTGCGGCCGGTGGTCGCGGATACGGCGGAAATGACCGGCATGGTCGCGGGCAGCATCCGCAGAGCACAGACCGACCTCGACCTGAATGCCAGCGGCCCGGAGCCTGGCATGCCCCTGCCCCGCGACTTCGGGATTGGGGTCCGCGATCGCCGAGACGACGCGACTGATCCCGGCCGCGATCACCGCATCTACACAGGGCGGCGACTTGCCGACATGCGAGCACGGTTCCAGCGTGACGTAGAGCGTGGCGCCCTTGGCGGCCGCGCCGGCGCGCCTGAGCGCCTCCGGCTCGGCATGAGGCCGTCCGCCCGGTTGTGTCCAACCGCGGCCGACGATCACGCCGTCCTTGACCACGACGGCGCCGACGGCGGGATTGGGCCAGGTTCGCCCGAGCCCGCGACGGCCGAGCGTCAGCGCGAGCTGCATGAAGCGGCGGTCGGCGTCCTTCTGCGCCCGCAGCTTCTCGCCGACCTGATCGACCAGGATCCGGAAGATCATTTGCGGACCGGCGCCAGCCGCGGCGCTTCGTCTTCCGCCGAGAGCTCGCCAAGCACCGCCTCGAAATCCTTGGCCTCGCGAAAATTGCGATAGACCGAGGCGAATCGGACATAGGCGACGTCGTCGAGGTCGCGCAGATGCTCCATCACGATCTCGCCGATCGCCTCCGAGGACACCTCCGACTCGCCGCCGCTCTCGAGCTCGCGCACGATCGCCGACACCATCTTCTCGACCCGCTCCGGATCGACCGAGCGCTTGCGCAGCGAGATCTGGACCGAGCGCATCAGCTTGTCGCGATCGAACGGCACACGGCGGCCGTTGCGCTTGATGACGGTCAGTTCGCGCAGCTGCACCCGCTCGAAGGTCGTGAAGCGGAAATTGCAGGTGACGCAGACCCGCCGCCGCCGGATCACCGAGGAATCCTCGGTGGGGCGGGAATCCTTCACCTGCGTATCGAGGCTGTTGCAGCTTGGGCAGCGCATCTTGGCTTCAAGCCTTACTGATAGATCGGGAACCGGTCGGTCAGCGCCTTCACCTTCTCCTTCACCGCGGCTTCGACCAGCGGCGCGCTGCCGTCCGGCGCCTGGGCGATCGCGTTCAGCACCTCGGCGATCAGGCCGCCGACCTGCTGGAATTCGGCGACGCCAAAGCCGCGGGTTGTGGCCGCCGGCGTGCCGAGCCGCAGGCCCGAGGTGACGAACGGCTTCTCGGGGTCGAACGGAATGCCGTTCTTGTTGCAGGTGATGCCGGCGCGGACCAGCGCCTTCTCGGAGACGTTGCCCTTCAGCGCCTTGGGCCTGAGGTCGACCAGCATGAGATGGTTGTCGGTGCCGCCGGAGACGATGTCGAAGCCGTGGGCGCGCAGCGATTCCGCCAGCGCCTTCGCGTTCTCGACGATGTTCTTCGCGTAAGTCTTGAACTCCGGCCGCAGCGCCTCGGCAAACGCCACCGCCTTGGCCGCGATCACGTGCATCAGCGGGCCGCCCTGCAGGCCCGGGAAGATCGCCGAGTTCAGCTTCTTGGTGAACTGCTCGTCGTTCCACAGGATCAGGCCGCCGCGCGGGCCCCGCAGCGACTTGTGGGTCGTGGTGGTGACGATGTGAGCATGCGGGATCGGCGAGGCATGGGCGCCGCCGGCGACGAGGCCCGCGAAATGCGCCATGTCGACCAGGAAATAGGCGCCGACGCCGTCGGCGATCTCGCGGAAGCGCTTGAAGTCCCACGGCCGCGAATAGGCGCTGCCGCCGGCAATGATCAGCTTCGGCTTGACCTCCTCTGCCTGCCTCGCCACCGCGTCCATGTCGATCAGATGGTCGTCGCGGCGCACGGTGTAGTGCGCCGCCTTGAACCACTTGCCGGACATGTTGACCGGCGAGCCGTGGGTCAGATGGCCGCCGGCGGCAAGGTCGAGCCCCATGAAGGTGTCGCCGGGCTGCAGCAGCGCCAGGAACACGGCCTGGTTCATCTGGCTGCCGGAGTTCGGCTGGACATTGGCGAAATTGGCGCCGAACAGCTGCTTGGCGCGGTCGATCGCGAGGTTCTCGGCGACGTCGACCCATTCGCAGCCGCCGTAATAGCGCGCGCCCGGATAGCCTTCGGCATATTTGTTGGTCATCACCGAGCCCTGGGCCTCCAGGACGGCGCGGCTGACGATGTTTTCCGAGGCGATCAGCTCGACTTCGTGCCGTTGCCGACCGAGCTCGCCCTTGATGGCGGCGGCGATCTCGGGATCGGCCTCGGCCAGGGTGGCGGAGAAGAAGGAATCGACGGCGGATGCGGGCTTGGCGCTGGAAGCGGTCATCGGCGGAATATCTCCACGTCCGCAAAGCCTTAAGCGGCTCGCGGTCGGTTCGGTGAAGGCGGTCGGAAAAGACCCCTGCCCTTACCATACGGGCAGCGGCAGGCCAAGGGACAGGTGAACGGACAGGCCAAGCAGTTGCGGGTCAAACCCGATATTTGTGCCAGATATGGTGGACGGGCGGCGGTTGGAAGGCCGGGGTTGGGCGTCATGCACCGCCGCATGTGTGCGGATCGTCCGGCATGGACCAGGATTCGTTGGTCCTCAGGTTTGTGGTCTCGTAGACCCGGCCGCGGTCGTCGCCGGCCGGACAGTCCTTCGGGATCGAGACGAGGCACATCCGGACACGGTCGCCGACGTTGGAATGCGCCAGCGCAATGCTCCACTCGTAGGAGATCTGCGTATTCTTGTTGGTGTATTGGACAAAACTACCGCCATCCTTCGCAGGCTTCGGCTGCTTGGACGGGAGCTTGTCGTTCATGCGGGGTTGAAATGGCCGCGATCGTCCGTTCCGCACATTCACCGACCTTGGTCGGATTCTCCACCAGCGCCGGCGCGGCCGCAGCGACCGGTGTCGCGGCGTCGGTGGCCGGCGAGTCGTTCTGCGAGCAGGTCGCGATCATCAATAGTGGAAGAAAAACCGCGCGCGACATCCACAACATCGATCCCGCCCCAAAACAAAACCTGCAAGAAACCGGGAGGTCTCATACAGGTTGTTTAAATGGAGGCGCAAGCGTTCGCCGCGAGCAATCTCAGGCGGCCGATATCACAGCCCGGTGTAACCCGCCTTCACTGGATCGACGCGGCCATCGAGCTGGCGCAGATAGGTCAGGCCGCAGATGGTGAGACGATGCGGATCGCGCTCGCCGGCCTCGAACAGCGTCTGGATGTAGGTGCTCACCTTGCGGCGCGCCTCTTCGCTCGCCGCAGCGGTGCGGTTCGCCAGCAGGTCGTAGGTGTGCATGATGCGATCGATGGCGGCTTCCAAGTCATCCCCTTTTGAACGTCAGGCCGAGCGGGCCGTCTCGAACATCGAGATCGCCTTGTTCGCCAGCCTGAGCTTGTTGAATTCTCCGCGGTGGATCAGCTGCACGATGATGTCGACGAGCCGTTCGTCCGGCGTCATCGTGTCCGGCAGGACGCCGGACAGGCACAGGTAGTTGGCCGCGATCGCATAGGCGTCGCTGACCATCTCCACGTTCATCACCTGCATTCCGCGA
>JBARNF010000487.1:0-1832 GCA_049802835.1 Bradyrhizobium sp. | reverse complement strand
GGCGCATCACGGACGACCGTTCCCATGGTCGGCCAAGGCATAGCCGTTGTTCGCGCCGGCGGCCGCCGCGGCCAGATCATGCTCCGACGGATCGCAGGTGAACACGCGATAAAGTGGCTCACCCTGGACGACGCGGTCGCCGATCTTCTTGAACAGCCTGATCCCGGCGCCCTTGTTGACCGGCGCGCCGGCGGTGCGTGCGAGGCGGTTCAGCCGCAGGCAGTCGATCGCCGAGACGATGCCGTCGCTGGTGGCCCTGACGTCGAAGGCGAGATCGCCGAGCTCGCTGCGGCACTCCGGCGGCCCCTGGGCATCGATGATCTTCTGCATCTGCTTCAATGCCGCGCCGCTGTCGAGCAGCTCGCGCGCCCTGTTATAGCCGGCGCCGCCGCGCAGCTTCGGATCATATTCGAGCAGGTGCGCCGCGAGCCGCAGCGACTTCTCGCGCAGATCGGCCGGGGCCGACGGCTCGTTGCCGAGCACCGCCATGACGTCGCGCGCCTCCAGCACCGGACCGATGCCGTTGCCGATCGGCTGGCGGCCATCGGTCGTGATTACCTCGACCTTGATGCCGAACCTGTCGCCGACGAACTCGAACAGCTTGCGCAGCCGCATCGCCTCCGCACCGCTGGTGAGCTTGGCGGTCGGCCCGACGGGAAGGTCGAGCAGCAGATGCGTCGAGCCGGCCGCGAGCTTCTTCGACATGATCGAGGCGACCATCTGCTCGCGGGTGTCGAGGCTGAGCGGGCGCTCGACCGAGATCAGGATGTCGTCGGCCGGCGACAGATTGACGTGTCCGCCCCAGATCACGCAGCCGTTGCAGGCGGCGACGATCGACTTCATCTCCTCGGCGCCGACATTGACGCGCGCCAGCACCTCCATCGTATCGGCGGTGCCGGCCGGCGAGGTGATCGCGCGCGAGGAGGTCTTCGGGATGGTCAGGCCATGGGCCGCGACGATCGGCACCACCACCATCGAGGTCCGGTTGCCCGGGATGCCGCCGATGCAATGCTTGTCGACCACGACCGGGTCGGGCCATTTGAGCTGGGTGCCTGCATTGGCCATGGCGCGTGTCAGCGCCAGCAGCTCCCCTGACGTCATGAAGCTGGCCGAGCCGATCAGGAACGCCGCGATCTCCATGTCCGAATAGCGGTAGTGGGTGAGGTCCTCGATCACCGCCGCGATCGCCTGGTCGCTCAGCGTCTCGCCCCGGATCTTGGCCCGGACCGCCTCCATGCTGTCGGGCGGCGTCGCCGGCGAGACGGTCGCGAGCGTGCCGGCCGGCTCGGCGAAGCGCCGCAGCGCCGGCTCCGACAGGCCGATCTCGTCGGGCCCGATCAGCGCGTCGTCGTCGGTGATCAGGAGTGTGGCCAGCAGCGTCCGCGAATTGCAGCGCAGCTCGACCCGGCTGAAGCCGCGGAACACCTCCGGGCGGAGCGCCTTGGAGCGGCGGGAGATCACGACGACGTTCTCGCGGCCCGTGTCGAGCGCGACGCTGCGGATCTTGAGCTGGGGGCGGGCGGAATCTGCTGTACTCATGGCGGCAAGGATAACCTAAAGGCCGTCCCCGCCATGGCCGTTGACCCAGATCATGATGCCGGCATCCTGCGGCCAAGCCGAATTTTTTCTGAATGTGTCAGAGCCAAATTCGGACGCCAGGATTTTTTCTCCAGTTCGTCCCGGTCGAGAGGATTCGAAGTAAATTCGTAACTGCCCAGGTGGCCGTTCGTATCTCTTGACGGACCACATCCATTCGTGAGTCAAGGTATGGATGACGCCGCGGGTTTCTTCATTGTCTGTGGATGCGCTGCTGGCTCTGATCGAGGAGTTGC
>JBARNF010000486.1:0-5789 GCA_049802835.1 Bradyrhizobium sp. | reverse complement strand
TCGATGATTTCCTGACCGGGGAGTACCATTTCGATAGTGTTCCGAACGTAAGCCGGTGCAGACTTTGAAATAAGAATAGGGGCCGAGATGCCTCGTGCATTAAGGCGCTTTATCGCAAAGAGCTTTGGGAATATCTCAAGCAACCAATGACCGTACATCGGATTGAAATGTGAGATATGGAGAATGTCTCCAGCAACAGTACGTTCTCTGCTCGGCTCCCAATTCCAAGATAGGGGCCTGAGATCGTCGTCCATATACTGCCGTATATAGAGAGGATAGGCTGAATCGCCGAATACGTATTTGGCCTCACATTTTAGGGCAGATCCCGGCCCGCCAATGAGGCCCTCGCGAACAAAAAATACGTCCGCCTCGGGCGTTGTCGCGGCCCGGCCCGCAACATGGAGAGGGCCGACTTCAGGGATATCTATCGGCCATAACGCTGGCCGGTTCGGAACTGCCGTGCCCCCAGCGGAGAGTTGCGCCCGACAGTACCTTTCCTTGGAGGAAAGAGCTGCATCTAACGGTAACCGTGAGCAGCTTGAGATATCGAGGACGTCTGCCATCGCTTCTCAAGATCCAAGAGAGTGCCCTTTGGAGGGCACGGAGTTTATATTGCTCAAGGCTGACTACTCAACTTCTGAGCTTATGGCTGGTCTGAGTGCGCTAACGCGGTCATCTAGTCGAGTTTGCTCGAGATATCGGTCATAGAGTTTTCCGTACCGGCCATCGTGCGCTTCGACAGGGTAGTCGCGCTCAAAGCTATTCTCTGCGAAATCGCACGGCTGTTCAATCGTTTTTGCCGCCAGATCGGCTCGGTGGCATGATGACCGGGGAGGTTGCGCCGCCACGTGTCTCCCGTGTAACTCCCTGAGTTGGAGCGATTCATGACGGCGTACTTGGCGGCCTTTTTGCCGGAATCTCCGTTGTATGGAACCGTACTGAGCTGTACGGAAGTGAGTGGCGCGGCGGCTAAGACATGCTTGTGTGGAATTCGAACCACTATATCCAGAAGAGGCGGGATAGCTGCTCAAGCGTTTGTAATTTTTTAGAATCGATCATGTTGCAATCAGTGGCAAACTTATCCATCCCGTACTCATCTAGCTCTAAGTCTGCAAACTTGGCTAAAATAGCTGCATACTCGGATTCGAGGATCGTCGAATTCGATTCTAGGTTGGTAACAAGTACGAGACCTGTTGGAGGGCAGTCTAGAACGTAAATTCTCAGGTCTGGCCGATAGTGCTTTAGTGTTGGGATAAGCTTCCAGACATCTCCGGTCCACCAATCAGGTGTTGGCGTTTCTGCCCTTCGTGCATCGCTTGCAGACCGCAGGGCGTTGTGTGGATGCGGAGGTACGCAGTCGTGAATAGCAATAATCGAATTCCGCCTACAGTGCCTCTCTGTATTGATGAAATCCCTGAGAAGAAACTCGAATAAATGCATTCCGTCTAAGAAGGCAAGGTCTAGGGAGCCTCCAAACAAGGTCTTGGGATCGTGCGATCTGAAAAAGGAATCGCTTGTCTGTTGAAACAAATGAAGCGCGGACTTTTTGCCAATTACATCGGTCAAGATCTTGAAGTCGGGGTCGATTGCTATGCTTTGGCAGTTAGCAACACGTAGTGTTCCCCCAGCCAGAGTGCCGATTTCTAGATAGTTGTTTGGCTTCAAAGTGTCGTGAAGCTGCTTCATGAATTGAACATAGTGAATTCCAGAGAGCGCAGTCATATGAGTGTCCCTTTCTTGTTGGGAGAATTGTTTCGAAGTCGGTCGATCGATAAGTTTAGTCGTGAGCGAGTACAAGATCGGCAATTCGGCTTATGCAATTCATCTTTGGTCACTTGGCGAGAGCGGATGAGAGGTGTGAGGGCTATCTTAGCCAATCAAGGGGGCATTGCACCCGGAGCCGTGGCTTATCCGTCCAGCTTAGAGAGTGCATCGACGGGTGCTTTACGGCCGTGAACCTGGCCAGGAGGTGACTTGCCAGGTACCCAATGGTTGGCCTGCCTTGTGGCGAAAAACTGGTGCGGCATCGCGCGCGCATAATCGCGTGCTATAACATTTGCCCGTCGCGTTATTGTGTCGCACCCTACAACGCTTGCGCCGTCGGGCAAATCACCGGCACCTTTCTCGGCGTCCCGGGCTCCTCGGAGGGGCGTGCGCGTCGTCACGGACGTTGGGCCTGGGATGCGGTGGACGTGCCGCGGCCGACTGACGAGCGGTCGCTGGCGCGGATGGTCAAGTCGTGTGGTCCTGGCATCCCGATGCTGGTGTCAAGCGCAGCGCGATGACGCGTTGGCGCGACGGGGGCAAACAAGCCGGTCCCCGGGGAGAGCACGAAGTAAGCCGTAAACCACTGTGCAGGGAAGGCCGGCGTGATTCCGGCGTTACCTGTGGTTCCTGCCCCGTGCATTCTTTTCGCACGGGGGCCATGGGTGCGTTGGGCACCCGGTCTTCCCTGCGCCCTCGTCGATGAGGGCTGTGTCTTCAGGACAACTCGGGCGCCGATCGCGCCGCGAGAGCGCGATGCAGTGGCCGGATGTTGCAGGTCGCCGCGGGTCATCGGAGGCCTACTGCGCTGCCTTGCGGCCGAGCCGCTCGGTCTGATAGCCGCGCTGCAGGATCGTCTGCCACCACGGCTGCTCCTCGACATACCAGCGCACGGTCTTGGCGATGCCGCTCTCGAAATTCTCCTGCGCGCTCCAGCCGAGCTCGCGCTCCAGCTTGGAGGCGTCGATCGCGTAGCGGCGGTCGTGGCCGGGACGGTCGGTGACGAAGCTGATCAGCTGGCGGCGCGCGCCTTGCGGCGCCGGCGCGACGTCGTCGAGCAGGTCGCAGATGGTCTCGACCACGTGCAGGTTGGTGCGCTCGTTGCGGCCGCCGACATTGTAGGTCTCGCCGATCTCGCCGCGCTCCAGCACCAAAGTCAGCGCCTTGGCGTGGTCCTCGACGAACAGCCAGTCGCGGATGTTCTGGCCGTCGCCATAAACCGGCAGCTTCTCGAAGCCGAGGCCCTTGATGATCATGTGCGGGATCAGCTTCTCGGGGAAGTGATACGGCCCGTAATTGTTGGAGCAGTTGGTGATCATGGTCGGCAGCTCATAGGTCTCGCGCCAGGCCCGCACCAGATGGTCGGACGAGGCCTTGCTCGCCGAATACGGCGAGTTCGGCGCGTAAGGGCTGGTCTCCGTGAACAATCCGTCGTCGCCGAGCGTGCCGAACACCTCGTCGGTCGAGATGTGCAGGAAGCGGAAGCCTGTGCGCTTCTCGGGTGTGAGCGTGCGGAAGTGGCGCAGCGCCTCCTGCAGAAGCGTGAAGGTGCCGACGATGTTGGTCTGGACGAACTCGCCGGGGCCGTCGATCGAGCGGTCGACATGGCTCTCGGCGGCGAGGTTCATCACCGCGTCCGGCTGGTATTTCTCGAACAGCTTGCGCAACGCCGTGGCGTCGCAGATGCAGGCCTGCTCGAAGGCATAATGCGGATTGCCGACCGCGCCGGGCAGCGAGTCGAGATTGGCCGCGTAGGTCAGCTTGTCGATGTTGACGATGCGGGCGTGGGTGTCGCGAAGGAGATGCCGTACCACGGCCGAGCCGATGAAGCCGGCGCCGCCGGTGACGAAGATGGTGGAGCCCTTGAAACGCATCGATGCCTCCAGGCGTCAGCGGTGAAAGGAGCGGGAGACGGACTGCAGATATTCGCCGTAGCTGCTCTTGGCGGTGCGTTCGGCGACCTTGTCGAACTGCTCCAGCGAGATGTAGCCCTGGCGCAGCGCGATCTCCTCGGGGCAGGCGATGCGCAGGCCCTGGCGCTGCTCGAGGATCTGGACGAAATGGCTGGCCTCGACCAGCGAGGCATGGGTGCCGGTGTCGAGCCAGGCGAAGCCGCGGCCGAGCACCTCGACATAGAGGTCGCCGCGCGCGAGATAGGCCCTGTTGACGTCGGTGATCTCGATCTCGCCGCGCGCCGACGGCTTGATGTCGGCGGCGATGCTCACGACGTCGTTGTCGTAGAAGTAGAGGCCGGTGACGGCGACGTTCGACTTCGGCGCCTTCGGCTTCTCCTCGATCGAGAGCGCCCGCCCGTTGCCGTCGAGCTCGATCACGCCATAGGCCTGCGGCTCGTTGACGACATAGCCGAACACGGTCGCGCCTTTCTTGCGGAACGAGGCGCTCGACAGCATGCTCGGCAGGCCGTGGCCGTAGAAGATGTTGTCGCCGAGGATCAGCGCGACGGAATCGTCGCCGATGAACTCGCGGCCGACGATGAAGGCGTCGGCGAGCCCGCGCGGCGTGTCCTGGGTGGCATATTGGAACCGCAGGCCGATCTCGGACCCGTCGCCGAGCAGGCGCTGGAACAGCGGCTTGTCCTGCGGGGTCGAGATGATGAGAATATCGCGCAGCCCAGCCAGCATCAGCGTCGACAGCGGGTAATAGATCATCGGCTTGTCGAAAACCGGCAGCAATTGCTTGGAAACAACTGTTGTCACCGGGTACAGGCGCGAGCCCGTGCCGCCGGCGAGAATGATGCCCTTCATGGAACCCCTCAATGCGCGCAATAAATGTTAAGTTAACAGATGGCGTGCATTGCACAAGTTCGATATACCGATAGAGTAAATTGGTATGGCCCTTATTTTTCAGCGTTGCCGATGAACGTCATCAAGACCACCCTGCCAGAGGTTATCATTCTCGAACCAAAACTGTTCGGTGATAACAGAGGTTTCTTCCTGGAGACGTTCCAGGCCGCCCGCTACCGTGAACTCGGCATCGCCGGGCCGTTCGTGCAGGACAACATGTCCCGTTCGACCTATGGCGTGCTGCGCGGGCTGCACCTGCAGAACCCGAACACGCAGGGCAAGCTGGTCAGCGCGATGCGCGGCCGGGTGCTGGATGTCGCGGTCGACGTGCGCGTCGGCAGCCCGAATTTCGGCCGCCATGTCGCGGTGGAGCTGTCCGAGGACAACCGCCGCCAGCTCTGGGTTCCCCGCGGCTTCGCCCACGGCTTCGTCGTGCTGTCGGAGAGCGCCGACTTCTTCTACAAATGTGACGACTATTACAGCCCGAAGGACGAGATGTCGGTGCGCTGGAACGATCCGGCCATCGGCATCGATTGGGGCGTCGCCGCGCCAAAGCTGTCGGCCAAGGATGCCGAGGCGCCGCTGCTGGCGGATGCCACCAACCTTCCGGTGTACGGGCAGATCTGATGCGGATCCTGATCACCGGAACCAGCGGTCAGGTCGGCGGCGCGTTGCGCCAGGTGTTGTCGGCTGGCGGCGCCGATGAGCTGATCTGCCCGCCGCGCGCGGAGTTCGATCTGACCCAGCCGGGCAGTCTGGCGGCGGCGCTCGATGGCTTCGCGCCGGATCTCATTCTCAATCCCGCCGCCTATACCGCGGTCGACCGCGCCGAGGACGAGGTCGAACTCGCCATGACGGTGAACGGCGCCGCGCCGGGCGTGATCGCGCGCTGGGCCGCAGCCCGCGCCGTGCCGCTGGTTCATGTCTCGACCGACTACGTGTTCGACGGCTCCGGCGAGCGGCCGTGGCGCGAGGACGATCCGGTCGCGCCTCTCTCGGCCTATGGACGCAGCAAGCTCGAAGGCGAGGCGGCCGTGCGCAGCGCGGGCGGGCCGCATCTCGTCGTCCGCACCGCCTGGGTGTTCGCGGCCCAAGGCGCCAATTTCATGCGCACCATGATCCGGCTGGCGCGCGAGCGCGATCATCTCCGCGTCGTCGCAGATCAGATGGGCACGCCGACCGCGGCGCGCAGCATCGCCGAGGTGATTGCCGCGATCCTGG
>JBARNF010000485.1:0-4591 GCA_049802835.1 Bradyrhizobium sp. | reverse complement strand
GCGCTGGTATGTTTCTCGAGATAATAGCTGGCGATCGCCGCGACGGGATCGCCGTCCGGGTCGATGTTTCCTTCGAAATACTTGACGCCGTTACTGATGTCCGCGCAGACCAGCTCGGCGCCGGTCTCTTCAATCGTGTCGATGATGCCCTTGTGGTCGAAGTAGCTGCCGCAAATCATCACGCGATGGCGCTTGCGCGGCGCCCGCTGCTCCTCGACCTCCAGCGCGCCGAGCAGCACCGACATCCGCGCAATGAAAGGCTCCTTCAATCCGGTGCTCGCCGCCTTGACGACTTGGATCATTTGCTCGCCCGATAGAACCGTCCTCCCCTCTCTCAAGTATCGATCGAGTCTTTGCATGGCCGCTCGCGACCGGTTGCAGGTGTCGATGGCCCCTCGCAGCGCATGGTCATCGACCTCTCGCCCAAATCGCTGTTCCAGCATCGCGATCAATTTGCGCAACTGCCGCGCGAAATATGTCTTGGAAAGATCGCTCGCATCGCCCGGAAGATCGAGAAAATAGCTGCGGATGGCCGGGATGTCGCGCGCCCACGCCTCGCAGAGCCGCTTGCGCATGTCACAGCCATTGGTGAACACGACACCGTCGGCGAAGTCGTAGATGCCGTCCAGCCCCTCGCCCAGACAGCTCAGGATATAGGAACAATAATTGTTGTTGAGGCGCGCCCCGGCGTCGCTCGAGTCTTCCAGCTCGCCGGTGATCCGGAACGGAATCACGCCGGCGGCGAGCAGTATCTCCTCCGGCGTCTGGATCGACACGAAGCCGACTTTCGGCTCCTTGGCGGCCCTCAGCAAGTCGAGGCGATCCCGATGCAGGTCGATGACGCCCTGAATTGCATTGCGTACGGCGCTCTCGCTGTTCATGGCACGCTCGCAGATCGGTGAAGGCCATGCGAAATGGCCAGGATCGTCGGCGTCGCCCCTATCTGACAGATGTCGGGGGCGAACCCGAAAGTGGCATGAATTCGGGTCATCAGGAGCGCCGCCGTCAGCGACGTCATGCCCAGGTCGAAAAGATTGGCGTCCGCGCCGACGCTCGACACGCCCAGCACCTCCTCGACGATCTCGGCAACCTTTCTCGTGGTGGGGGATTGAGATGCCGTGGCTGCATCGCCGTCGGCCGGCTGTTCCGGAACCGGCAGCAACTGGTATTGCACATGCCCGTCCGCGTCCCGCGGGATCGTGCCGACTTTCACGTAGGCATCCGGAATCATCACCAAGGGCAGCCATTGTCCCAGATGCCGCTTCAGCTCCTGAACGAACGCATGGGCCGGCGCCGGCAGGTCACCGCGCAATACGATGAAGGCGACGAGGCGCTCGTGCAGCGGGTCGTCGTCATGGAACACGACCGCGGCGTCCTCGATGCTGCCATGGGATGCGAGCGAGAGCTCGATCTCGGCGAGCGACACGCGGTACCCGTCGATGCTCGCTTCTGCGGCGCGCCCGGTCAATTCGATCGTGCCGTCGGAATGCCAGCGCGCCGGCTGTCCCGTGCGCACCATCCTGCCGCCGGGCACGTACGGATCGGGCGTGAATCTCCTCGACGTCGTTTCCTCGTCACCCCAATAGCCCCTCGCAAGACCGGCTCCGGCGACGCACAACTGCCCTGTCACGCCGACCGGCAGCAGACAGTCGTCGTGGCCGAGGATGTAGCCTCTCGAGCTGCCAATCGGTTTGCCGACGATATTGGTCGCGCCGTCACCGTGCACAGGGCAACAGGTCGATAAGCCGGTGTCTTCGGCCGGTCCGGCGCATCGCACCAATTCGTATGCGCCTCGCCGTGCAGCGCCGACATTTCGACCGGACGTAATCAACACGCGCAGTGTCGTGCTCTCAGCGGACGCCAGTCGCTGGCAGAGCGTCGCTGGGAGCCAGGCGAGCGTTACGCCGTTCTCTCCGAGCCACTCGCTCAGCAGTCGAGCGTCGTGCCCGATCTGCTCCGGCGGGATTCGAATCGACGCGCCGGCGCACAGGAACGGGAAGAGCTCGAAGATCGTCGCGCCGGCCGACAGATCGCCGTACTTGACGCCGCGATCATCGGGCGTGACGGCAAATCGCTCAATGTACCACCGGCAGCGGTCGAACAGAAGCCCGTGCGCGATCATGACCCCTTGCAGGACGCCGGTGCGATCGGCGACGTAATCGACAACGGCGAGCGCTCCGGCATCTTCCGCGACATCGAGATTCGAATCGTCGGGGTCGTAGTTGCTCTCGTTGTCGAGGTCGACGACCGGCGTTGCAAAACCTCGATTGCCCGATCCGGAATTGCAGAGCAGCAGCCTTGCGCGGCTTTCGGCCAGAATGTGCGAGATGCGCCGTTGTGGAAAGTGCGGACTCACCGGCACGTAAGCGGCCCCGGCCTTCCATGCCGCGAGGATTGCAACGATCATCGCGAGAGAGGGGCGGGCCATGACGGCCACGAGGTCACCGGACCGCACTCCCGCGCCCCGCAGGTGACGCGCCAGCCGGTTCGCCCGCAGGTTCAGATCGCGGTATGTGATGCTGCCATTGCCGCAGACGAGCGCCACGCGGTCGGGACCGTCGCGCGCCTGCCGCTCGAAGGTCCGGGTGACGCTTCCCTCGACACAGGATTCGGAACTGCTCGGGTTGAACTCGCACAATATCTTGCGTTTTTCCGCCTCCGTCACGAGCTCGATGCGCCGCAGCTCCTTGCCGGGATCCGCGATGATTTGCTCGAGGATGTTCAGGTAATGCGCGGCGAGGCGCTTCATCGTGCTACGCCGGAACAGGTCCGTGCTGTATTCGAGCTCGAAATCGATTCCGGCGGCCCTTTCCAGCGCACCGACCGTCAGGTCGAACTTCGAAACGTGGTAGCCGACATCCATCTCCTCGACGGCCACCCCCGGCATCTGCATCGCCGTGAACGACTGATCCTGCACGACGAACACCGAGCCGAACAACGACTTTCCGCCGCTCCTGACCATGTGGGACACCATCATGTTCCACAGCTGGTATTCCTGATGCTCCAACGTACCGAGAACACCGGTCTTCACCCGCCGAAGAAATTCGTCGAATCGCAGCCCCGCCTGCGGCCGACTTCGCGTCGCGTGTGTGCTGACGAACATTCCGATGACGTCCTGGACGTCCGCGATATATCTGCCGGCGGTCGGCACGCCGACGATGATGTCTTCCTGACCGCTGTATTTCGACAGCAGAACGTTATAGGCGGCGAGAAGAACCATATAGAGCGTGACGCCCTGCTGCACACAGAGCGCCCTCAGCGCAGCGTGAGTCCTCTCTCCCACCTCGAAGCGGAACCTGCCGCCGGCGAACGAAAAGCTTTGCGGACGCGGATAATCCGTATCGAGCCGCAAATGCGGCGGGTCGGCGAAGACGTCGAGCCAGTATTTCTCCTGCTCGCGCACCTTGCTCGTCTGCAGATGGCCGTCCAGCCACGTCGCGAAATCCTTGAATGTCGCCGCGGGAAGCGGCGGATCCTCGCCCGCATAGAGCGCAGCGATCTCCTGGTACATGATCCCCATGGACGTGCCGTCGCTGACGAGGTGGTGCACATCGATCATCAGCACTTGGCCGCCACGTGCCATCGGCACGAGGGCCACACGCATCAGCGGAGCCCTGGCGAGATCGAAGGGCCGGATGAAATCGCGAACCACCTCCTCGATGTCGGCCTCGTCGCATTCCGGCAGAACGTCGATGGCGAAGTCGACCAAAGGGCTCACCGCCTGCATGAGTCGGCCCCCGACCATCCGAAACGACGTTCTGAACGCCTCATGCCGCCGGATCATCCGCCGCAGCGCCGACTCGAGCCGGGCGGCATCGAGGTCGCCGCGGAGCTTGAATGCGAACGGAAGGTTGTACTCGACGCCCCGTTTCGACGTGCAGACCGCATACAACAGCGCCTGGGTCGGCGTGGTCGGGTGGTACAAGCAGGGTTCCGCCGGCTTCAGCACCGCAGCTTCGTGCCGCGTGACGTTCTCGAAGCATCGCGCCAGCGAAGCGACAGACGGATTGTCGAAGACGGCTCCCAGGGCGACATCCGCGGCGAACTCCCTGTTCGCCTTCGCCAGCATGATTGTGGCGCGCAGGGAGTCGCCCCCGATCTCGAAGAAGTTGTCGTGAATGCCCACGCGCTTCCGGTCCAGCACACCACGCCAGATCCCGGCCAATCTCATCTCCGTGTCGGTTCGAGCCGCCACATAGCCGCGTTCGGAGGCCGGACTGCCGTCCAGATTGGGCAATCTGCCGATTTCGATCTTGCCTCTCGCGTTGAGTGGAATCTCGTCCACGGTGAGCAGAAAGGCCGGCATCATGTAGTCGGGAACCTGACTGGCGAGGTAGGAGCGCAGCTCCACCGGTTTTGCCTCCGCCTGCCATGCGACATAGGCGCAGAGAGTCTTGTTATGCCGTCTGTCCTCGCGCGCAACGACGACGACATCCTTCACTGCCTCATGGGCGAGGATCGTCGCTTCGACCTCGCGAGGCTCGATGCGGCATCCCCGTATCTTGATCTGGTTGTCCGTGCGCCCGATGTATTCGATGTTGCCGTCCGGGCGCCATCGCACCAGATCGCCGGTCCGATACATGACCGCGGC
>JBARNF010000484.1:0-3514 GCA_049802835.1 Bradyrhizobium sp. | reverse complement strand
TACGACACGGTCTGGAAGGCCATGGATGGCGATCTCGGCGCCTATGTGCGCGGCCAGATCAATAAGGCCGGCCTCGTGGTCATGGACAAGATCTGGGACAACGGCTTCCGCCAGACCACGTCGTCTTCCAAGCCGATCAACGGTCCTGATGACCTCAAGGGCTTCAAGATCCGCGTGCCGGTGTCGCCGCTGTGGACCTCGATGTTCAAGGCGTTCGAGGCGGCGCCCGCCTCGATCAATTTCAGCGAGGTCTATTCGGCGCTGCAGACCAAGGTCGTCGAGGGCCAGGAAAATCCACTCGCGATCATCTCGACCGCCAAGCTCTACGAGGTGCAGAAATACTGCTCGCTCACCAACCACATGTGGGACGGCTTCTGGTTCCTGGCCAACCGCCGTGCCTGGGAGGCCGTGCCGGAGAACATCAGGACCGTCGTCGCCAAGCACATCAATGCTGCCGCCGTGAAGGAGCGCGAGGACGTTGCCAAGCTGAATGCCGGCCTGCAGCAGGAGCTCGCGTCGAAGGGCCTGACGTTCAACCAGCCCGGCACGGCGCCGTTCCGCGACAAGCTGCGCACCGCCGGCTTCTATGCCGAGTGGAAGGGCAAGTATGGCGACGAAGCCTGGGCGCTGCTGGAGAAGGCGGCCGGCAAGCTGTCCTAGTCCATAGCTGTGCGTTGGGTCGGGTGACGTCATGGCGCATGCCGAGTTCACCGAAATCGTCGTCAGCGAGGTGGTCGTCGAGGCCCCTCGCCGGCGCTCGCTGATCGGCAGGATCGACTCTGCCCTCGGTGTGCTGGTGGAGATCCCGGCGGCGCTCTTGGTCGTCGCCGAGATCGTGATCCTGTTCGCCGGCGTGGTGGCGCGCTACGTGCTGCACCAGCCGCTGATCTGGTCGGACGAGTTGGCGTCGATCCTGTTCCTGTGGCTTGCGATGCTCGGCGCCGTCGTCGCGTTCCGCCGCGGCGAGCACATGCGCATGACGGCGATGGTCGCGATGGCCGGCCCGCGGCTGTGGGCCTATCTCGATGTGGTTGCGACCGCCGCGGCACTGGCGTTCCTGCTGATGGTCGCCTGGCCGGCCTACGAATACGCTTATGAGGAAAGCTTCATCACCACGCCGGCGTTGCAGATCGCCAACATCTGGCGCGCGGCGGCGTTGCCGGTCGGCATCGGCCTGATGGTGCTGTTTGCGCTGCTGCGGCTGTTGCGCGCGGCTGACGTCAGGACGGTGCTTGCCGCGGTCCTGACGGTTGCCGCCGTCGTCGCGCTGTTCTGGGTGGCGCAGTCGGTCCTGAAGCCGCTCGGCAACATCAATCTCGTGATCTTCTTCGTCGGCGTGGTCGGGTTGTGCGTGTTCGCCGGCGTGCCGATCGCGTTCGCGTTCGGACTCGCGATCTTCGGCTATCTGGCGCTGACGACCCGCACGCCGCTGATGGTGCTGGTCGGCCGCATGGACGAGGGCATGAGCCATTTGATCCTGCTCTCGGTGCCGCTGTTCGTGTTCTTGGGGTTGCTGATCGAGATGACCGGCATGGCGCGCGCCATGGTCGCGTTCCTGGCGAGCCTGCTCGGTCATGTCCGCGGCGGACTGCATTACGTGCTGGTCGGCGCGATGTACCTGGTGTCTGGTATCTCCGGCGCCAAGGCGGCCGACATGGCGGCGGTTGCGCCGGTGCTGTTTCCGGAGATGAAGGCGCGCGGCGCCCGTCCGGGCGACCTCGTCGCCCTGCTCGCCGCCACCGGCGCGCAGACCGAGACGATTCCCCCGAGCCTGGTGCTGATCACCATCGGCTCGGTGACGGGCGTGTCGATCGCGGCGCTGTTCACCGGCGGGCTGCTGCCCGGCGTAGTGCTCGCGTTCACGCTGTGCACGCTGGTGTGGTGGCGCTATCGCAACGAGGACATGAGCGGTGTGCGTCGCGCGACTGGCAGCGAGATCGGCAAGGCCTTCGTGGTCGCGGTCCCTGCCCTCGCCCTGCCCTTCGTGATCCGCGCCGCCGTGGTCGAGGGCATCGCGACGGCGACCGAGGTCTCCACCATCGGCATCGTCTACGGCGTGTTGGCGGGACTGCTGGTCTATCGCCGCTTCGACTGGCGCCGCCTGAGGCCGATGCTGATCGAGACCGCGGCGCTGTCCGGCGCGATCCTCCTGATCATCGGCACCGCGACCGGCATGGCCTGGGGCCTGACCCAGTCCGGCTTCTCGCGCGCGCTGGCGGCCGCCATGACCGGGCTGCCCGGCGGCTCGGCCTCATTCATCGCGGTGTCGATCCTGGCCTTCACCATCCTCGGCAGCGTGCTGGAAGGTATTCCCGCCATCGTGCTGTTCGGGCCGCTGCTGTTCCCGATCGCGCGGGCCGTGGGCGTACACGAGGTGCACTATGCCATGGTGATCATCCTGGCGATGGGAATTGGCCTGTTCGCGCCGCCTTTCGGGGTCGGATATTACGCGGCCTGCGCCATCGGCCGGGTCGATCCGGCCGAGGGCATCCGCCCGATCTGGGGCTACCTGCTGGCGCTCCTGATCGGCCTCATCATCGTTGCGATTTTTCCGTGGCTTTCGATCGGGTTCCTGTAAACTCTTGAGGTGACGAGGGAGGACAGCCATGAGCACGAACCAGTATCAGCTCGGCCTGGACAAGACACCGGCCAACTACGTGCCCCTGACCCCGCTCAGCTTCCTGGCGCGCAGCGCGGCGGTCTATCCCGACCATGCCAGCACGGTCTATGAGGGCCGCAGCTTCACCTGGCGGCAGACCTATGAGCGCTGCCGGCGCTTCGCGTCGTATCTGGCGGGCCGCGGCATCGGCGAGGGCGACACGGTGGCGGCGATGCTGCCGAACATCCCGGCCATGAACGAGGTTCATTTCGCCGTGCCGATGGCCGGCGCCGTGCTCAATACGCTCAACATCCGCCTCGATGCACCGTCGATCGCGTTCCAGCTCGATCACGGCCAAGCCAGGATCATCCTGGTCGATCCCGAATTCTCTGGCGTCATCACCGAGGCCTTGAAGCTGATGACCGGCGCCAAGCCGTTCGTGATCGACGTCGACGATGCGTCCTATGCCGGCGGCAGCCGCATCGGGGAGATCGAGTACGAAGCCGCGCTCGCGTCAGGCGATCCGGCGTTCGAGCCGCGCCGCCCCTCCAACGAATGGGACGCGATCGCGATGAGCTACACGTCCGGCACGACGGGCAATCCCAAGGGCGTCGTCACCCACCATCGCGGCGCCTATCTCAACGCCATCAGCAACATCCTGGCCGGCGGACTCGGCCAGCATCCGGTCTATCTGTGGACCTTGCCGATGTTCCATTGCAACGGTTGGTGCTTCCCCTGGACGATGGCCGCCGCGGCCGGCGTCAATGTCTGCCTGCGCAAGGTCGAACCCACCAGGATCTTCGAGCTGATCAAGATCCACGGCGTCACCCACATGTGCGGTGCGCCGATCGTCTACAACGTGCTGATCAACGCGCCCGATGCGCCCAAGGGCAAGCGCGACAAGCCGGTGGTGGG
>JBARNF010000483.1:0-7613 GCA_049802835.1 Bradyrhizobium sp. | reverse complement strand
CTCTCGCCGGCCGCATTGCGCACGCTGCACTTGAAGGTGACGATCCCCGTCGAAGGACGGCTTCGCGACACACGCGCCTCCACGACCTCGACGTCGAGCATCAGCTCATCGCCGGGTCGCAGCGGAGACAGCCACCGGACCTCGTTAACCCCAGGAGAGCCGAGCGAGGCGGTGCGTCCAATGAAGCCGTCGAACATCATGCGCATCGTCAGCGAGCAGAGATGCCAGCCTGAGCCGGACAGGCCTTTGAGCATCGAGTGCCGGGCGGCCTCTTCATCCAGGTGCATCGGCTGCGGATCGAACTCGGACGCGAAGGCGACGATCTCGTCGCGGGAGACGTGTCGCGGGCCAAAACTGCCGAAAGGACCTTGCGGAAAATCTTCGAAGGTGAGCGTCATGGGGTCTGAATGGCTGAAAGAAGCCCGATTGTGGCCGCACTTTGCAGCAATCACAACCGGGCCGCTCGCATGGCTGGCGTCCGGTCCGCTCGCACGAGAATGCCAGAAGGCTCCGCATTACCGGGAGGATGTCGGCCGCAGGGCGCGTCATCTGGCGCGCGATTCGCGCACGTCTTAAAGACAGATTCGACTTTCGATTCGGAAGTGCTGGGGGATCAGATGTTGGAATTTCGTGATTTGTTCCAGTGGGACCGCTTCATCACGCCCACGATCATCAAGACGTTCTATTGGCTCGTCATCGCGCTGATCATCCTCTCGGGAATCCGCGGTATCTTCGCGGGCCTGACGGAAATGGCGATCAGCCCGTTCGGCGGCTTCCTGATGCTGCTGTCCTCACTCGCCGGCATCATCGTCGGCATGGTGTTCTCCCGCATCGCCGCCGAATTCGTCCTGATCGTCTTCCGCATCAACGAGCATCTCGGCGCGATCCGCGAGCAGGGGCGGATGTAATCGCCCGCAGCGCCTCAGTTGTTGAAACGGAAGTGCATCACGTCGCCGTCGGCGACGACATACTCCTTGCCTTCGAGGCGCAGCTTGCCGGCGTCGCGTGCGCCGGCCTCGCCGCCGAGCGCGACATAATCGGCAAAGGCGATCGTCTCGGCGCGGATGAAGCCCTTCTCGAAATCGGTGTGGATCACTCCGGCGGCGGCCGGCGCCTTGGTGCCGCGGTGAATGGTCCAGGCCCGCGCCTCTTTCGGACCGACCGTGAAGTAGGTGATCAGGTCGAGCAGCTGATAGCCGGCGCGAATGAGCCGGTCGAGGCCGGCCTCGTCGAGACCCAGCGTCTCCAGGAACTCGGTGCGCTCCTCACGCGACAAGGTCGCGATCTCAGATTCGATCTTGGCCGAGATCACGACCGCGACCGCGCCCTCTTTCTCCGCCTGTGCGAAGACCTCGCGCGAGAAGTTGTTGCCGTCCTTCGCCGACCCTTCCTCGACGTTGCAGACGTAGAGCACCGGCTTCGAGGTCAACAGGCCCAGCATGCCGAAGGCGCGCTCTTCCTCGGGCTTGCGCTCCAGCAGGCGCGCCGGCTTGCCGTCGCGCAGCAGCACCAGGGCCCGGTTGACGAGCTCGTACTGCTCCTTGGCATCCTTGTCGTTGCCCTTGGCCTTCTTGGAGAGGTTGTCGACCCGCTTCTCGAGGCTGTCGAGATCGGCCAGCATCAGCTCGGTCTCGATGGTCTCGATGTCGGCCAACGGCGCGATCTTGCCCTCGACATGGGTGATGTCGGAGTCCTCGAAGCAGCGCACCACGTGGGCGATCGCATCGACCTCGCGGATGTTGGCGAGAAACTGATTGCCGAGCCCTTCGCCCTGCGAGGCGCCGCGCACGAGGCCTGCGATATCGACGAAGGTCAGCCGCGTCGGAATGATCTGCCCTGATTTGGCGATCGCCGCGAGCTTCTCAAGCCTGGGATCGGGAACGGCGACCTCGCCGACGTTGGGCTCGATCGTGCAGAACGGATAGTTGGCCGCCTGCGCCGCCGCCGTCTCCGTCAGCGCATTGAACAGCGTCGACTTGCCAACGTTGGGCAACCCGACGATTCCGCATTTGAAACCCATGACCCGTCCTGCATCCTCTCAGGCGACGGCCCGACGCGCCTCACGCAGCGCCGGCGTCCCCCTTGTCCAGAAAGCCCTTGGCCTGAAGCGCCAGATGCACCTTGTTCGCAAAGGTGGCGTCGCGCCGGCCCGTCAACAAACCCGCATTGTCCGCAATCGCCTGGCACAGTGCCTCGACCCAGGGCATGTCGGCCTTGGCGAAATCCGACAGGACGTGGCCGTGCACCAGTTCCTTGACGCCGGGATGACCGATCCCGAGCCGCACGCGCCGGTACTCGTTACCGATATGGGCCGAGATCGACCGCAGCCCGTTATGGCCGGCAATGCCGCCCCCGACCTTTACGCGCAACTTGCACGGCGGCAGCTCCAGCTCGTCCTGGAAGACGGTGACGTCGCCGACGCCGAGCTTGAAGAAGCTGGCCGCTTCCTGCACGGCGCGGCCGGATTCGTTCATGAAGGTCGTAGGCTTCAACAGGATCACGCGCTCGGAGTCGAGCGTGCCTTCCGAGGTCTCGCCCTGAAACCTGCGGCGCCAGGGCGAGAAGCCGTGACGCCGCGCGATCCCGTCCACGGCCATGAAGCCGATATTGTGCCGGTTGCGCGCATATTTCGCGCCGGGATTGCCGAGACCGACGAACAGCAGCATGACGCGGCATCCGGACATGCCGGTGCTCCGGCCGGCGCGAGGCTCGCCCGCGCAGGCCGGAAGCACATCGGCTTACTTCTTCTTGTCGCCAGCCGGAGCCTTCGCCGCAGCCGCGGGGGCCTTGGCAGCAGGAGCCTTGGCAGCAGGAGCCTTGGCAGCCGCCGCCGGGGCAGCAGCAGCCGGAGCAGCCGCAGCAGCGCCAGCGGCCTTCTGCTCCTCGCCGTAGCCGGACGGCGGCACGATGGTGACCAGCGTGGCGTCGTCGCGCGACAGCGTCTTCACGCCGGCCGGCAGCTTGACCTCGGAGATGTGCAGCGAGTGGTTGATCTCGAGCGCGCTGACGTCAGCCTCGATGAACTGCGGAATGTTCTCCGCAAGACATTCGAGATCGAGCGTGTGGGTCACGACGTTGACGGTGCCGCCGCGCTTGACGCCCGGTGCGCCTTCCGAACCGACCACATGCAGCGGCACGCTGACGCGGATGGTCGCGCCCTGGCCGAGCCGCATGAAATCGACGTGGATCGGGAAATCCTTGACCGGATCGAGATGGAAGTCGCGCGGGATCACGCGATGCTTCTTGCCGTCGAGGCTGACGTCGAAGATCGTGGTCAGAAACCGGCCCGCGAGGATACGCTGGCGCAGCTCGCGGTCTTCCACCGAAATCGGCAGCGGGGGCTGGTTGTCTCCATAAATCACTCCGGGCACTCTCCCGGCGCGACGCTCTGCCCGTGCGGCCCCCTTGCCGACTGACGGACGGGCGGTCGCCTTCAGTTCTCTGACGGTCGCCATCGTGTTAAGTCCTTGTTTCTAAAAAGTTAAAGGCCGCAGCGCGGCCCGTTTGCGTCACGTCCGAGGCGAGCCTCCAGGGGTGCGGGGGCCGCAGACGTGGCCGCCTTCTAGCGGCAAACCGCCGAAATGACAAGGAAATGAAGGGAGCTTTGTCGGCCCCTTCCCTGCTCGGCGCCGCCGATCCCGGATCGGCACCGCCGCGCCAAGCCTGCCTGAAGCGCGGTGCCGCCCCCGTCAGCCGTCCGCGTTGCCGGCGCCGAGCTTCGCCTCGAGCGCCGTGATCCGCGCCTTCAGCGCCTCGTTCTCCTCGCGGGCGAGCCGAGCCATGTCCTTGACCGCCTCGAACTCCTCGCGCTTCACGATGTCCAGGTCGTTCAGGATCTTTTCGGCCTGGTTGCGGACGACCGCATCGACTTCCCGCTTCACGCCCCGAGCGGCGCCGGCGGCGTCGTTCATCAGGCGGCCGAGTTCATCGAAAAACCGGTTGGTGGTCTGGGTCATGCTAAAACTCTCCGTGTCCCGCACCGCGCACGACAATGGCAGACAGAATGGCGATCCGTCCCGCTGCCTTCAAGATGGGCCGTCTTGTCATGCCGCGGTTTCCTTGTCATCGTACTTGTCGCGTGGGCTCGCCCTGCGGCATAAGCGGCCCAGAGATCAACATCGCGCCGAGCATGGTCATGTGGCGGGGCCCCCTCGCGAAGCCCGCATCGCCCGAGTGCTTCCCGAAGCCGAACGCCGTGTCCACGAAAGCCTCTGAATGACGCCTCTTCTCGTCGATTTTCCCGTGTTCGATCCGGTTGCGATCGCGGTCGGCCCGTTCGCGATCCGCTGGTACGCACTCGCCTATATCGGCGGCATCGTGCTGGGCTGGCTCTATGCCCGTTCGCTGCTCAAGAAGGAGCGGCTGTGGGGCGGCCCGGCGCCGGTGTCGCTGGTCCAGCTCGACGACTTCATCCTGTGGGTCACGCTCGGCATCATTCTCGGCGGGCGCACCGGCTACGTGCTGTTCTACAATCTGCGTTTCTTCATCGACCATCCGCTGGAGATCTTCGAGCTGTGGAAGGGCGGCATGTCGTTCCACGGCGGCTTCATGGGTTGCGTGCTCGCCGTGATCTGGTTCAGCCGCCGCAACGGCCTGCCGATCCTCTCGCTCGGCGACCTCACCACCGCGGTCGGCCCGATCGGCCTGTTCCTCGGCCGCATCGCCAACTTCATCAACAGTGAATTGTGGGGCCGCACGGCCGATCCAAGCCTGCCCTGGGCGATGATCTTCCCGCGCGATCCGACGCACCTGCCGCGCCATCCGAGCCAGCTCTACGAAGCCGGCCTCGAAGGCCTTCTGCTGTTCGTCGTGCTGGCCATCATGATCCGGTTCGGCGCGCTGAAGCGGCCCGGCCTGATCCTCGGCAGCTTCATCGGCCTCTATGGCACCGCCCGCATCGTCAGCGAGCTGTTCCGCGAGCCGGACGAACAGCTCGGCTTCCTCTGGCGCGGCCTCACCATGGGCATGCTGCTGTCGGTGCCGATGCTGATCGTCGGCGCGATCCTGGTCGCAAGGGCGCTGCGCAAGCCTGATGGCCATCAGGCCGCTCCCTCACTGCAGGCCCATCCGTGATCGAAACGTCTCCGCTCCACCCCGAGATCAAGCGGCTGATCAAGGCGTCCGGTCCGATGCCGGTGTGGCGCTACATGGAGCTGTGCCTGATGCACCCGGAGCACGGCTACTACATCTCGCGCGATCCGCTCGGGCGCGAGGGCGATTTCACCACCGCGCCCGAAGTGAGCCAGATGTTCGGCGAGCTGCTCGGCCTGTGGGCGGCCTCGATCTGGAAGGCCACCGGCTCGCCGCAGCAATTCCGGCTGATCGAGCTCGGGCCCGGCCGCGGCACCATGATGTCGGATGCGCTGCGCGCCCTGCGCGTGCTGCCGCCGCTCTATCAGACCATCTCCGTGCACCTGGTCGAGGTCAATCCGGTGCTGCGCGAAAAGCAGAAGGCAACGCTGACGGGCCTGCGCAACGTCACCTGGCACGAGAGCTTCGACGACGTGCCGGAGGGCCCCAGCGTCATCTTTGCCAACGAATATTTCGACGTGCTGCCGATCCACCAGATGGTGAGACGCGAGTCCGGCTGGCACGAGCGCGTGATCGAGCTCGACGAGGAGGAGAACTTCGTCTACGCCACGGCCGCGGATCCGACGCCGGGCTTCGAGCTGCTGCTGCCGCCCCTGGTGCGCGCCGCGCCGCCCGGCGCCATCTTCGAATGGCGGCCGAACACCGAGATCATGGCGATCGCCAGACGCATCCGCGACCAGCACGGCGCCGCCGTCGTCATCGATTATGGCCATGTCCGCAGCGACGTCGGCGACACCTTCCAGGCGATCGCCCGGCACAGCTTCGCCGATCCCTTGAAGACGCCGGGCCTCGCCGACATCACGGCGCATGTCGATTTCGATGCGTTGGCACGTAGCGCCGAAGCCGTCGGGGCACGCGTCCACGGCCCGGTGACGCAGGGCGAATTCCTGCAGCGGCTCGGCATCGAGACGCGCGCGCTGACCTTGATGCAGAAGGCTGCTCCTGACGTATCCGAGGACATCGCGAGCGGGCTGAAGCGCCTGACCGGAGGCGGCCGCGGCGGCATGGGGTCGCTGTTCAAGGTGCTCGGCGTGTCCGATCAATCCACCCCCGTGCTGGCCGGGATCAGCGACGAGCACACCGGCGACAAGTCGGGAGGCGCATGATGCTGGTGTCATCGGATCTGATGTCCGCGATTCCAGGGCTGCGCCACGCCTTCTTCACCCGCGAGGGCGGCGTCTCCGAGGGCATCTATGCCGGGCTCAATGGCGGGCTGGGATCGAACGACGGGCCGGAGAATGTCCGGGAAAACCGGCGGCGCATGGCCGTGCATCTGGGCGTCGCGCCCGCGCACTTCCTCAGCCTGCACCAGGTGCATTCGCCCGACGTCGTGGTTGCGACGGGGCCCTGGAATGGCGCCGCGCGGCCGAAGGCCGATGCCATCGTGACCGCGACGCCGAATCTCGCGATCGGCGTGACCACGGCCGATTGCGGGCCCATCCTGTTCGCTGACCCGCAGAAGCGCGTGATTGGGGCGGCGCATGCCGGCTGGAAGGGCGCGCTGACCGGCGTGCTGGAATCCACGTTGCAGGCCATGGAAGAGCTCGGCGCCGAGCGCGGCCGGATCGTCGCCGCCGTCGGTCCGCTGATCCGCCAGATGAGCTATGAAGTCGGCGCCGAGTTCGTGATGCGCTTTGTCGACACCGACGCCGAGCACGCACGCTTCTTCCTGCCGTCTGCGCGCGATGGTCACGCCATGTTCGACCTCGCCGGATTCATCCGGATGCGGCTGGAAAACGCCGGCGTGCTGCTGATCGATGATCTCGGCCTCGACACCTATGCCGACGAGCGCTTCTTCAGTTACCGCCGCTCGGTGCATCGCAACGAGCCCGACTATGGCCGGCATGTCCACGCCATTATGCTCGAAGGCTGAAGCTGGGCGCCATTGTGGCCGCATGTGGATTGCTTAACCCTTTCTGTACAACTGAGTGCACTCTGTCCCGATCTGTGGCACCCGCGACCTAGACGTTAATCGATTTTAACGATATCGCTCCCGACGATGAGGGGAGCGCCGATGCCACTTCGACTGATCAGCCGCGTCACGCAGCACGCCTGCGTTGCCGCCGCCCTGATCATGTCTGCCGCAACGCTCGGTGGCTGCGCGAATGGCGGCGGCGGTGGTCCGGCGAACGCCTATGCGATGGCGCCGGCCTCGAACGGGGCCACGATTGCCTTCGAGCAGATCGACGGTCCGCCGCCGCAAGTGTTCGACCGCATGGTCAACGTGCTCGACAGCGAATCCAAGCTGCGCAGCCTCGCCATCGTCTCGCGCGAGGCGCCGGCGGCCTATCGCGTCCGCACCTATCTCTCGGCGCAGGTGGTCAGCGGCAAGAGCGTGATCGCCTGGGTCTTCGACGTCTACGATCGCAACCAGCAGCGCGCGGTGCGCCTGTCGGGCGAAGAGCCGGTCGGACGCGGCGGCCGCGACCCGTGGGCCGCCGTCGACGACATGGTGCTCCGGAAGATCGCGCAGGCCGGTTTCAGCGGGCTCGCGAGCATGCTGAACGGCACGGCGCCGGCCG
>JBARNF010000482.1:0-12266 GCA_049802835.1 Bradyrhizobium sp. | reverse complement strand
CGAATTTCGATCGCTGGTCGGTGGCGCTGACCTACGGAAACTATGCCGCAGATCCGGCGATCGGCTATCTCGATCGGCGTGAGGGCATCCTGGGCAGCGGCTCGGTCAAGGTCGCGCCGAACTGGGTGGTGACAGGCGCGGTACGCTGGGATGTGGTGGCCAACAAGCTGAACCAATATGTCGTCGGCGCGGGCTACGTCGACGACTGCTTCACCCTGGCTGCGAGCTATGTGACCTCGTCCAACTACACGGTTTCGGGTGCCGCGCCTCAACTCAATCAGACCGTGATGCTGACGCTTGGGATGAGAACGGTCGGTAACGTCTCGCTTCCCGTTCCTGTGAACTAGCAATTCACCCGAGGTCGACGGGCATGGGTCATGAGCGCACGATCGGCAGATTCCGCAGGCCCCGATCGCTCACGACTGACAGCCCGTTGCATCGAGGATGCGGCTCGCAACCTAGCGCGCGCCTAACTCGGCGATGCCGAATGCCTGCCTCAGGCTTTCCGATGGGCTCTCACCATAGACCTTCCGGTATTCGCCGGCGAAATGACCGGGATTACTGAAGCCGCAGCGCAGGGCGATCGACGTCACGGTGTCGCCCGCTTCCGGATTGCACAGCATGCGGCGCGCATGCTGCATGCGGTTCTGCTTGATCTTCTCGCCAAGCGAAACGCCGTTGTCCGAAAAATACTGATAGACCGCGCGAGGGCTGATGCCATATCGGCCCGCCAGCTGTTCGATCGACGTCTTCTGTTGCCAGTGCGTCTCGATATGTTCCAGGATCCTCCGAATGGGCTCGGGCATTTCGCTGTCACGATCGAAGCGCGTCGCGGTGACGTCGATCGTCGAGCCGACGAGGTGAATACGTCCGTCGGACGGATTGTAGACACAGCTTCCCATGCCGCGGACCCAGCGCGTCGCCCCATCCTTGTCGATCACGCGATAGTCGCGCGTATACCCGGTTCGCTTTGCGATGGCCCGACGGATAGCCGTCTCGAGCGCGTCCTTGTCCTCTGGGTGTACGAGGCTCAACATATCGCGGAGAGATGGCGGTGACGTGATCGCCGAGTTCCACGGATGATCGTCCGCCTCGACGACCAGGTTGAACGTCGAGAGTCCTGCGAGCTTCTCGGCAGCGGCAAGCTGGCTCTCCAGAATCTTGGTCGCCGTGATGTCCTCAACGACCGCGCAGAACCATTTGAGGCTGCCGGCGGCGTCCCGGACCGGATTGACGATCACACGTCCCCAGACGATGCTCCCATCCTGCCGAAGATACCGCTCGTCGGCCTGATAGCCGTCGATCTCACCCGCGAGCAGCCGTTCGTGCTGCAGCCGGTTGCTCTCCCGGTCGTCGGGATGCGTCAGGTCCAGAAAGCTGATGCCGCTGGCTCTGAGCTGCTCGAAGGTAAAGCCGACCATCCGACAGCACTCGGCATTCGCAAAACGAATGCGCCCCGTTTCGATGTCGACGATCGAAATACCGACGCCAAGACTGTCGAGAAAGACTCTCGGCATCTGGATGATCTCGGCAATATCTTTCTCTGGCATGTAGCAGCTGGCAGCGCCTGGATTTCGTTGAGCCTAGCGGTCGAGGATGCCCCGATCTTGATCCAGGACAATCCGTCAGTGCGACACTTGATCGCTGCAGACGAGGACGGTCGACGTGTTCCCTGCAGAATCGGAACAGGACTGCAGATAACCGCCTAACTAAATCTTACTAACAGCCTGATAGATTGAATAAAGCCCGGGATTTCACGGGGTTTTCGATTCGGGACACGCTCTCGACCGGTTGATGCGACCGTTTTTCAGCAGGAGATCATCATGTTTGGCCGCAAGAACCACGGCGAGGCCCTGGCCGCCCTGGCCACGAATGCGATCACCGCGAGGGTGATGGTCGCGGACGACAAGCTCAACATCGTCTACATGAACGAAGCGGTGACGGCGCTGCTGCGGGAGGCAGAGCCGGACCTGAAGACGCAGTTGCCGAACTTCCGCGTCGACGCCCTGATCGGCACCAACATCGACGTGTTCCACAAGGACCCGTCGCACCAGCGGCGCATGCTGCAGGCGCTCACCTCCGAGCACCGAGCAACCATCAAGATCGGTAAATGGGTGTTCGACCTGGTCGCGCAGCCCTTGAGACGTCCGGACGGAAGCCGCGCAGGAACCGTGGTCGAATGGTCCGACGCGAGCGTGCGCCTGCAGAACCTCGACTACGGGGCCCAGGTCGCGGCGATCGGCCGATCACAGGCTGTGATCGAGTTCAATCTGGATGGTACTGTCATTACCGCCAACGACCATTTTCTGAGGGCGCTGGGCTACAGCCTGCCGGAGATCCAGGGCAAACATCACAGCATGTTCGTTGCGCCGGCGGAACGCGACAGTGCGGCCTACCGCGAATTCTGGGCTGCGCTGAATCGGGGTGAATATCAGGCCGCCGAATACAAGCGGATCGGAAAGGGCGGCAAGGAGGTCTGGATCCAGGCTTCCTACAATCCGGTGTTCGACCAGAATGGAAAGCCGTTCAAGGTCGTCAAGTTCGCCACCGATGTGACGGCCCAGAAGCTCAGGAATGCAGATCTCGCCGGACAGATCCAGGCCATCGGCAAATCGCAGGCCGTGATCGAGTTCGGCCTGGATGGCACCATCATCGATGCCAACGACAATTTCCTCCACGCTCTCGGCTATACGCTATCCGAGATCAAGGGCCGTCATCACTCGATGTTCGTGGATGCGTCGGAACGGGACGGTCAAGCCTATCGCGATTTCTGGGCCGCCCTCAACCGGGGTGAGTATCAGACCGCGGAATACAAGCGCATCGGCAAAGGTGGTCGCGAGGTCTGGATTCAGGCTTCCTACAATCCGATCCTCGATCTCAACGGCAAGCCGTTCAAGGTGGTGAAATACGCCACCGACGTGACCAAGCAAGTCCTGATTCGAATGGGCAATGAGCGCGTCCGCGGCATGATGGAGTCGGTCGCTGCAGGCGCCGAGGAGCTGAATGCCTCCGTCCGCGAGATTTCGGAAGCCATGACGAAGTCGCGTGAGACTGCGATGGGGGCGGCGGACCGGGTCGCCTCCGCCGATTCGCAGGCCAAGCGCCTGAGCGATGCGACACAGGCGATGAGCGGCATCGTCGAATTGATCGGCAACATCACCGGGCAGATCAATCTGCTAGCGCTCAATGCGACCATCGAGTCGGCGCGCGCCGGCGACGCCGGCCGCGGCTTTGCCGTGGTCGCCTCAGAGGTCAAGAACCTCGCCAACCAGGCCAAGGCAGCCACCGACAAGATCGGCGCGGAAATCGCCGGACTGAACGAGATATCGGGCGAGGTCGTGAATGCGCTGAACGCGATCAAGGTCGAGATCCAGAACGTCAGCGAATATGTCACGTCGACCGCGGCCGCGGTCGAAGAGCAGAGCACCGTGACCAGCGAGATGTCGTCCAGTATGCAGCGGGCAGCGTCAGAAGCGCAGGCGATTTCTGCAGGCAAAGCGTAGGGGTTCCGCATTCGTTCAGACCTCGCGCGCGCGAACATCCCGGAGAAGGCGGACCCGCGCGGCCGTTCCGGGGATCAATGCCGCATGGCATCCCACGTTACCGGCAAGTTGAGCAGGCCGCGGAAGGCCCAGCCGCCGATGCGCACCGGCACCTCCTCGCGGAGACGCAGGTTCGAAAGCCGCGCAAACAGCGTCGGCAATGCGACCTGGGCAATCATCGCCCGCGAGGCCCAGGCACCGGCGCAGAAATGCGGGCCGGCGCCGAAGGCGATGCTCTTGGAGACGTCGCGGCGGATGTCGAAGCAGTCAGGCTCGGCGAAATGCGCCTCGTCGCGATTGGCCGAGCCGAACATCAGGAATACCCGCTCCTCCGGCTCGAAGCTGACGTCACGGATGGTCCAGGGCCTGGCGATACGCCGCGGCGACATGCCGATCGGCGAGATCCAGCGCGCATATTCCTCGAACACCTGGAGCCAAGGCACCCTGCCCGCGCACGCCGACGCCAGCTGATCGGGATGCGTCAGCAGCGCCCAGACCGTGCCGGCGATCGCGTCACGCGGCTCGTTCTGGCCGCCTGAGATCGCGAGCTTGATGTTGGCGCGGATGCTCTCGATCGGCATGCCTGCGGCCAGCATGACGCCAAGCAGGCTCTGATTGGGCTGCTTGTCCAGCACCGGCAGCATATCGTCGATCGCGGCATCGATGCCGGATGTGGCGGTGTTGCAACGCGCTTCCACCGCGGCATCACCGGTGTAGTTGGCGATGCCGTCGATCATGGCCTGCGACCAAGCGTTCATGTCCTGAAAGCGCATGTTGACGAGGCCGGTGACCAGCTTGAGGCATTCGGCCGAGAACGGCAGCGCGAAGTCTCTGATGAGATCGACCTCGGCCGCCGGATCGAGCGCATCGATCAGCCGGTCGGCATGCGCCTGGAACTGCGCCAGCCAGTGCACCCGCACGGCGCGCGGCGACACCGCCGGCGCGATCGCCTGGCGCTCGGCCATGTGCGCAGCGCCGTCCTTGCGCATCATGTTGTGGCCCATCAGCCGGTTCATCAGCCCCTGCGGCTGATGCGAGCTGAACACGTCGATCTGCTTCTCCGAGACGAAGATGTCGTCGCGGCGGCACAGCAAGGTGCTGCCGAGTTGCGGCACGAAGGCGATCGGCGCTGCTTTCCGCATGCACGCCAGCGCCGGATAGGGATCGGCCCAGAACGCGGCCGTATCGATGTCGAAACGCGGTGCTGTGCTCACGAGCCCTCCTCCCGGCAGAAGGGCGCAGCATAGGCCTGGCCGCCGCTTCCGTCTGTCCCGGCGATGGGTGACAGGACGCGTGCCGGCGCAGCTCAGTTCAGCGGCCGCGGCGTCGCGATCAGCCGCAGGGCAATCGCGAACAGCTCGTTCTGCGAGGCGATACCGAGCTTCTCATAGGCGCGCTTGCGATAGGTGAAGACGGAGTTCAGGGCGATGCCGAGATCAACGGCGATCGCCTCCGAGGTCAAGCCTGAGAGGATGCGGCGGCACACGTCCTTCTCGCGTGTGGTCAGCACCGACAGCGGCCCGCCGGCCGCAAACAGCTGGGCAAGCTTGTCGGCGGGATCCATCACAGCCGCGCGGTCCTGGCAATGACGCGCGACGATGGCGCCGACCAGCGGCGCGACAGCAGCGATGCGCTGCCGCTCGTCGGACGCGAAGCCGCCTTGCGCCGCCGTGCGATAGAAGTTCACGTAGTAGCAGCGATCGCCGACCCAGATCGCGGTGGCCGCCTTGTCGACGATCTCGGAGTCCTCGAAAAACAGTTTGCGGTAGCCCTTGGGGTACATGCGGCGCGCGAAGTTCGGCAGCAGGATGTTACGGGCCGCCTCACGCTCGCGAAAGATCGCGTCCCGGTTCGGATCGGCGGTGTGGAAATGCTCCGAATAGGCGGCGCCGAGATCGGGACCGATCGCGATGTTCCCCGCGCTGAGCAGGCAGCGCGCCGAGCACTGGTCCTCGAAGGTGAAGACCATGCAGTGCCCGACGTCGGCGACGGCGCGCAATGTGTCGATCAGGACGTTTGGAAACGACTCCCGTCCGATCGCGAGCACCATCGCGCTGACGGCGCCGGCCGCCTCGACGCCAGGCCTGTGGGCCTCCATGCGGTCCTCCCGGATTTTCTGTTGCCCAAGCCTAGCAGCAACCGCGATCTGCCGGAAGCTCTGCGCGGCAAGCGGCGCGCCGGCACGTCACCAACCACGGGGACAGACGCGACCGGCACGACCGGCTAATCTCGCCGGCTCGAAGTCTCGGCCGGCCAACGCGCCGAACACGCTCAACGGGAAGGAACCACGATGAGAGCCGTTCTGACTGCGCTCGGCATGGCAGCAACGCTGGCGTTCGCCACGCCCAACGCGCGGGCCGACATCAAGGTCGGTATCGTGGTGTCCGCGACCGGTCCCGGCTCGGCGCTGGGACAGCCACAAATGAAGACCGTCGCCGCGCTGCCGAAGGAGATCGGCGGCGAGAAGGTCGTCTACATCGCGCTCGATGACGAGTCCGACAGTGTGAAGGGCCTGCAGAACGCGCGGCGCCTGGTGATCCAGGACGGCGTCGACGTGATCATCGGGTCGTCGCTGACGCCGGTCACCATGCCGATGCTCGACGTCGCGCTGGAGGCACGGACGCCGCTGCTGTCGCTGGCGGCCTCGACCGCCATCGTGCAACCGATGGACGACAAGCGCAAATGGGCCTTCAAGGTCGTCCCCAATGACGACATCATGGCCGCGGCCATGCTCAAGCACATCGCCAAAAGCGGGGTGAAGACGCTCGGCTTCATCGGCGTGTCCGACGGCTATGGCGAGGGCTACTATCAGGAAGTGACCAGGCTGGCGCCGAAGCTCGGCCTGACCGTGACGACCCACGAGGTCTATGCGCGCGGCGACACCAGCGTCACCGGCCAGGCCCTCCAGGTGATCGCGACCAATCCGGATGCGGTGTTCATCGCCTCCGCCGGCACGCCGGCCGTGCTGCCCCAGCAGGCGCTGCGCGAGCGCGGCTATGCCGGCAAGATCTTCCAGACCCATGGCGTCGCCACGCAGGAGTTCATCAAGCTCGGCAAGGAGAATGTCGAGGGCGCGGTGTTCGCCGGCGAAGCATTCTCGATTGCCGACGATCTCGCGGTGGAGGATCCGTTCCGGCGCGCTCATGACGAGTTCGTCGCCGCTTATCGGGCCGCCAATGGAGACACGCCGAACATCTTCGCGGCGCATCTGTGGGACACGGCCGCGCTGCTCAAACGCGCCATCCCCGGCGCGTTGAAGACGGCCAGGCCCGGCACGCCCGAGTTTCGCGCCGCGCTGCGCGACGAGCTCGAACGCGGCAAGGACGTCTACCTCAACAACGGCCTCTCCAACATGAGCCCGACCGACCACAACGGCTACGACGAACGCTCGGCGTTCCTGATCAAGGTCGAGGGTGGCAGGTTCAGGCTGGTGAAGTAGGCGCGGATCCCCGCTGCTCTCCGCGTACAGGCCCGCGTGTCGACGCAACCTCTCTCGCAACGGACGGTGCAACCTCTCCCCGCCCTTTGCGGGGAGAGGTCGGATTGCGCAGCAATCCGGGTGAGGGGCATGGCACATACGCGGCCCAGATCGCAGGTCCATCGGACAGGCACAGCGGTTCCGCGTGGCTACGAAACAGAGATGTTCACTTCCCAGCAGAGCTGAGGAAGGTGAGCTCAGCGGCACCTCCCGCATGGCTGCCCCTCACCCCGACCCTCTCCCCGTGAAGAACGGGGAGAGGGGGCGCAGTGTCGGTGTGGAGAGAGCTCGAATTCAACTGATAAGGACGCCAAATAGAACGACTGCCGAGCTGAGCGAGCTCCTCCTCACGCCGACAGACTCTCCGCCACCGCCGCCTTGCCGAGGATCAGATCGCCGGCCTTGTCGCCGATCATCAAGGTCGCGGCGTTGAGGTTGGCCGAGATCATGCGCGGCATGATCGAGGCGTCGGCGACGCGCAGGCCCGAGAGGCCGTGCACGCGGAGCTGGTCGTCGACCGTCGCCCACGTCGACTCCGCCGGGCCCATGCGGCAGGAGCAGCCGGGATGGAAGGTGGTGGTGGCGCGCTGCGTCGCCGCGGCCAGGAACTCGTCGTCGGTGTTCACCTTCGGACCCGGGAAATCCTCGTAGGCGTAGTACGGCGCGAGCGGCGCCGACGCCAGCAGCCGCCGCGCCAGCTTCATGCCGGCAACGACGACGCGGCGATCGAGCTCGGCGGTCAGATAGTTGGTCTGGATCAGCGGCTGATCGAACGGATCGGCGGAGCGGATCCGCACATAGCCCCGGCTCTCCGGGCGCTGCTGCCACGAGGCCACGGTCATGCCGGGCTCGTCCTCGAGCTGGCCCTGCACGCCCTCCTTGTAGCTCGCCGGCGTGAACGTGAGCTGCAGGTCGGAGCTCTCGGCGGTCTCGCCGGAGTGCCAGAAGCAGTACACCATGGTCGGCGACAACGACAGGATGCCCCGCCGCGTGACCGCCCATTTCAGCGCCTCGCCCCACAGATTCACACCGCGCGCGAGCTCGTTGATGGTCTTGATGTTCTTGACGCGCGCGACCGTGCGCGGCGCGTAGTGGTCCTGCAGCCCCTCGCCGACGCTGCGCAGCGCATGGCGCACCTCGATGCCGTGCTCCTGCAGAAGCTCGGGCGCGCCGATGCCGGACAGCTGCAGCAGCTGCGGCGAATTGTAGGTGCCGCCCGACAGGATCACTTCTTTCCGCGCGCGCACCTCGACCGGCACGCCGCCGCGCCCGCCACGGGTGTAGCGAACGCCGACCGCGCGCTTGCCCTCAAGCACGACGCCGGTAGCATGCGCATGGGTGCGCACCTCGACGTTCGGGCGCTTGCTGGCCGGGCGCAGGAAGGCGGTCGCCGAGGAGACGCGGCGGCCGTCCTTGATAGTGCGCTGGACGTAGGACACGCCTTCCTGGATCGCGCCGTTGTAGTCGGGATTGCGCGGAATGCCGAGCGAGACCGCGCCGTCCATGAAGGACTCGCACAGCTGGTCCTTCCACTCCATCGTGGTCACGATGAGGTTGCCGTCGCGGCCGCGATACTGATCCTCGCCAGCGCCGATGCGCTTTTCCATGCGCTTGAAGTGCGGCAGCACGTCGGAGTAGCTCCAGCCGCGATTGCCCATCTGCGCCCAGGTGTCGAAATCCTGGCGCTGGCCGCGATTGTAGACATGGCCGTTGATCGACGACGACCCGCCGAGCGTCTTGCCGCGCGGCGCGTAGATGCTGCGCCCGGCGGTATAGGGCCCCGGCTCCTGCTGGTAGCCCCAGTTGATGCTCTTCATGTAGAAGGTCTTGATGAAGCCGGCCGGCAGATGGATGTACGGATGCCAGTCGCGCGGGCCTGCCTCCAGCACGCACACCGTCACCGATGGGTCCTCGCTGAGGCGGCTGGCGAGCACGCAGCCGGCAGAGCCGGCTCCCACGATCACATAGTCGAACGTATCCATCTCGCTTGTCGTCCCGGTCTCTCTCATCATCGCCGTCGGCGCGTCGGCAAACGGGCCATAGCGCGATCAACGCGCCTTGTCATGCAATTGGTAGTCGAGATGCGCCTTCACCGTCGGCCATTCGGCCGCGATGATGCTGTAGACGACGGTATCCCGCAGCGTGCCGTTCGGCGCGATCTGGTGGCTGCGCAAAATGCCGTCCAGCTTGGCGCCCAGCCGCTCGATCGCGCGGCGGCTCTGGTGGTTGAAGAAATGGGTGCGGAATTCGACCGCGATGCAGTTCATCGCCTCGAACGCGTGCGCCAGCAACAGCCTCTTGCACTGCGTGTTGAGCGCGCTGCGCTGCACCCGCTTCGCATACCAGGTCGAGCCGATCTCGACACGGCGGTTGGCCGCGTCGACGTTCATGTAGGTGGTCATGCCGGCCACGCGCCCGTCGGCATCGAGCACGGTGAACGGCAGCATGCTGCCGGCCGCAAACAGGCCGAGCCGGCGCTCGATCTCCCTGGTCATGGTCTCGGGTTTTGGAACTGCGGTGTACCACAGGTTCCACAATTCGCCGTCGCTGACCGCCTCGACCAGTGCGTCGTGATGGTCGGGTGACAGCGGCACGAGACTCGCGTGCGGGCCGCGGAGGGTGACGGGTTCGAGAAAGGGCATCGGCAGTTTCCATCATTGCGAAGAGCGCAAGCGACAATGCAATCTACGATCGCGCACGCGGCTCTGGATTGCTTCGCTGACGCTCGCAATGAGGGCTATCACGCGGAGCATCATTTGTTCAGAAAATTCAGCGGCAATCCCGGCCGCGGCCAGTCCATCGCAACCAGCTCGCCCCGGCCCGACAGCGTGATGTAGGCCGTCTTCAGCCCCTCGCCACCGAAGGCGATGTTGGTGGTGACGCGGTCGCCGGTTGGCACCTGCTCGACCAGGGTGCCGTCGGGGGCGATCACGCTGATGCAGCCCGACACCAGCGTTGCAACGCAGACATTGCCGCAGGCCTCGACCGCGAGCGAATCGAACATCTGGTAGCCGCCGAGGCCCGCGATGGGACGGCCGCGCTCGCCGCGATAGATCACCTCGCGCGGCTTCACGGCGCCAGGCGCCGAGAGGTCGTAGGCCCACAGCCGCGCGGTCGGCGTCTCCGCGATGTAGACCGTCTTCTCGTCGGGCGACAGGCCGATGCCGTTGGCCGGCAGAATGCCGTGGACGGCCTCGACGATCTCGCTCATGCCGGGCTTCAGATAATAGAACGCGCCGACATCCATGTCGCGCGCGCGGCGCTTGCCGAGATCGGAGAACCACAATCCGCCGCGCCGGTCGAACACGAGGTCGTTCGGCCCGCGCAGATCATGCTCGCCGCAGCGGCTGACGACGGTCTCGACCTTGCCGCTCTGCAGATCGACGCGCTGGATCGAGCCGCCGAGATAATCCTCCGGCTGCGGGCCCGGCATGATGACCTTGCCGGTCGGTATCCAGGAGAAGCCGCCATTGTTGCAGATGTAGATCTTGCCATCGGGACCGAGCGCGGCGCCGTTGGGCCCACCCGCGATCTGCGCCACCACCTCCTTGCGCCCGTCAGGCCACACCCGGGTCAGGCGCCGGCCGCGAATCTCGACCAGCACCACCGAGCCGTCGGGCATCACCACCGGCCCTTCCGGAAATTCGAGATCGGTGGCGAGCACGCGCATGTTGGACATCGGACGGCCTCCCGCTTTCGTCGTCGCGAGGCACGGCCAGGATCGGCCGCCGCAGCGACGTTTTGTTATCCAGGAAGTTATCGCAAAGCGGCCGCAGCTTGCCAAGCAAGCCTGACGTTCCGGCCCTGCAGGGCAGACTTGCAGCGTGTCGACGCAAGACCTTTCTCGGAATCCGCCGCGCGCCGGCGTACTCGAATCGCGAACCGGGTCGTGACAGCAAAACGCGTAGCGCTCGAAACGCGACGCTTCGGCAATTTGATCTTTGCTCTCGCTCCCGATCATGCGTCTCATCCGCTTGATCGTTGTTGCGCTGCGTTCGGCAGACGCGTGCTATTTGCCGTTCGGTTTCGCCGGCGGCGCGTCCTTTGCGGCTGGCGCATCGGCCTTCTTCTTGAGCTCGTCGGCGAGCTTCACCTGCGACGTCTTCAGCTCATCGACAAGGCCCTGCTGCGCGATCAGCGCCGCCTTCAGCGCTTGGATCTGACGATTGGCTGCATCGAGCTTCTGCTGATGATCGAGCGACTGCTTCGTCATCGTCTTCTGCAGGAAATCGATGTTGCTCTGCAGGCACGAGGTCCGGCGATCCATCGCCTTCTCCGCAGTGCAGATCTCAATGCCAGGAATATCCTGCGCTTGCGCAGCAGAGTTCGCGCACCACATTGCGAGCAAACACGTGGCAACAAACATTCTCATCACAATTTTCTCATTGGCTTGCCAAACACATGATTTTGCATGGAACTGATGGAGTTTCCGGAATGATACCATACTGAGACCTCAATCGCGCATTGAAGTTCCGCCTGGGACCCGTTTTTAGGGAGATGCATAGAATGGCTACGCGCGAAAAACGGTTAGCGCAATTCGACGGCAACGGTGAGCCACCGCCCGGTCAGACGGTCGAGGTGCTGTGCGAGGATCACAGCGGCACTTATCAACTTCCGTTTCAGTGTTTCTACATTGATGGAAAATGGCACAACAAGGAATCCGGCGGTGCGCTCGAGGCCACGGTGATCGGCTGGCGTTTGCCGCGCGCGCGTTATGAGGAGCGCAACGGACGGCGTCACCAGCCAAGCTTCGTTTCCGATCGCGCTTCGTCTTATTGATCACACCGGGCCCTGAGTTCTGCTCAGGGCCGGTCTTGCCGGAAATATGATTTCGAACGCAGATTGAGCATCACGACAGGATAGGCCATCAACAGCGCGCCGGTGACGACCGCAAGAGCCGCCGTTCCAACGTCGAGCACACCGTCACCCCACGCCCTTCGCCACATCGCAATCGCCACGGGAAAGAACAGAATCAGCGCCGTCGCCAGCCCCGGCGAGAATCTGCCTCCGCTGCGCAGGAACGGCAGAATGTGGAAAACGATGGCGTTGATGATCATCAATGCTGCGTAGGCGAGCGGTGCCGGCGGCCATGTCCCGGCGAGCTCTGCCTGCACCGCGCCGAGCACGACCACCAGCGCATTCGTCACGTAGAAGTCGCTCCACTCGACCGGCAGCTTCATCACCGCACGCGCCCAGTTGCGCCAATCGAACGTGTATTCCTCCAGGATGTGCGCGCCGTAGGCCGC
>JBARNF010000481.1:0-12156 GCA_049802835.1 Bradyrhizobium sp. | reverse complement strand
GAAGCGCGTTCTCTCCAAAGAGGAAGCCGCTGATTACTGCGGCTGTAGGTCGCTCGCTGCATTCGATCAGTGGCGCGCGAAGGGCATCATCCCCGGCCCGATCCCGGGGACAACCCGATGGGACCGGAAGGCTCTTGACGCAGCGCTGGACCGCGCGAGTGGCCTTGTGACAGAATCTGCTCAAGAACTGACGCCTTACCAGCGATGGAAAGCGGATCAGAATGCGGCGCGTTAGACAGAAACCGCTTAAGCTCAAAGGCATCCGCCGGCAAAAAATGAAGATGGCCGACGGAACGATCAAGATCTATCTGTACCATCGCGCCACTGGCCAGCGCCTGGATGAAAGCAACCTCGCCCAAAGCTACGCCGACGCGGAGAAGAAGGTTCGCAATGCCGGAGGCAAGACCTTCGCAGACCTGATCCGGTTCTTCGACTCGTCCAGCACCTTCAGCCAATTAGCCGAGGACTCGCGGCGCGAGTATGTTTGGAAGCTGCGCCGGATCGAGAAGAAATGGGGCACGGTTCCCGAAGATACTTTCAACCATTCTGACGACGCGGACGCCTTCGCCGGGGACGCGCTCGCGTGGCATCAGGAGCTAGGTAAGACGTCGCTGCGATCAGCTGACAACCTGATGTCTGCGCTCTGCCGCGTGCTCTCATTCGCGAAGGAAAAGCGCCGCATCAAGTTTCACCCGATTCCGTCTTTCGAGCGCCTGTACAAGGGCAATCGAGCTGACAAGACATGGCCCGATGATCTACAGCGGCAATTCATCGCTACTGCACGCCGGGCAATGGCAACAGCTATGATCCTGGTCCGAAACACGGCGATGCGGGCTGCCGATATCCGCAAATTCCCCTGGAACCGCTACAACGGGCAACAGGTCCAAATCCGATCGCAGAAGACCGGCAAGCTCGTATGGATACCAGCAACTCGCGAGCTGCGCGCACACCTCGACGAGCTGACGCGCGCGGGTGCGCTCGTGATCCTAACCCCGACCGGAAAGGCTTACACCAAGCGCCACTTCAACGAACACTGGCGCGAGGACTGCGACAAGCTAGACGCTGCGAATACCGATAAGGCCGACGCTGTTAAGACCGCTGATCTGAATTTCCACGACAACCGCGGCACCGCTGCGACCCTGCTCGCCGAGGCCGGCGCCACGGCGCCGGAGATCGCCGAAGCCATGTGCTGGACCGTCGATAAGGCGCAGCGGATGATCGATACTTACCTTGCTCGCCGCGGCGTGCTGGCAGCGAACGCTATTAGGAAGCTCGAGGACTACCGGGATAGAGATACAAGCGGTGAGGTGGGGGGACTAAAGCACTAGCGCTGACCGAACAGCGAGGCTGCATTTCCATTCGGCGGCGGCTTCCCCTCCCATTCCCAAAGATGAGAGAGCAAGTGCTCACCATACACGTCGGGCATTATCGACATGTCCTTGTAAGCGCGAGCAAAAAAATAGCAGGATTGTGCTACGTCATCTGCAGACAAGCATTTCACTCTGCCGCGATAGAAGCGGTCGCCTCCAATCATGTGAACTGGAAATCCATCCTGCATTGCCTCCCCAAATTGCCAGCGCACCCCCTCGCGGGTCTCTACTGACCTCATAAGGGGGAATGTGATGGTCTCGCCTTGTGTAAACCTCGATGCCGAGGCGACCCGAATTGTTATGGGTGAAGTCCACCCGCCGGCGGAGCCCGGGTAGTACGAGCTAAACTCGATGTAGAAGACCGCCTCACGCCCGTTTCGAGCGAAGCGTGCACAAAAAGACGGCGCCGCATTACCGTGCCCAGAAACGACAATCGCGTCCGATAGATATTGGTTTCCAGGCTTGCTGGTTCTTGGACCGAATATCCGAGCCCCCACCAAGCCGATCGCTGCTAAGGCCAACAGGGCCAAGCAAGCCAGCGCAAACCCAACGATAATAGGTGCGGCCAGCCCATAAGCAGCTATTGGAGCAACCTGATTCGTGAGCCAGGCGAGGACGCTGCCGATGGCGATGAACGCGCCCCCGACCCACGCCCACAGCCTGATGCGCCCAATTATTCCCTCGACCTTCGCTAGAACCGGTTCCATGGGGCAACAGCAACTGCCTCGTCCCTAAAATTACAACCAGTGTGATCGCTAGATCGCCTTGAGAACTAGAATTGTACAACGCCTGTACAAGAGCGGAAGGCTGTTTAACAGGGACCCGCGTGGGCCATTAAAATCATTGAGAAAAATGGTCGGAGCGAGAGGATTTGAACCTCCGACCCCTAGTCTCCCAGACTAGTGCGCTAACCGGGCTGCGCCACGCTCCGATGGCCGATCCTCTAGCCGTGATCGGTGCGGGATGCAAGGTATGGCGGCAGGTTTCATCGCTCGCGGGCTCGCAGCGGTGTGGTCCCACGTGGGGGCGGCGGTGTCGTCGGAAGCCGAGGTTGGACCCTGATCACCCATACGAACCTGGTCACCGACCGCGCCTGCCGGGGCCGACCCGACATCAGCCTCGCAGCAGGTCCGCGCGATTCGGGGCGACGCCGCTCACACTTCCTTCATCGCCCGGTCCAGCAGCGCGCGGCAGTCGAGCAGGGCCTTGAGCACGCCTTCGAGCTTGTCGCGCTCCTCCGGCTTGATGCCGGCGCGGGCGGGCGGGCCGACCCGGAAGGTGTCGAGGATGTCGTCCTCGGTGTCGACGAAACGGAAATCGATGCCCTCCTCGTCGGAGGCCTCCTCTTCCTCGTCCTCGGATTCGACCTCGGCCTCCCCGACGGGCTCCTCTTCCATCAGGGCCTGGCCGAGCGTCTCCTCCAGCGCGCCGAACGAAACGGCGGCGGAGCTGTCGGCGAGCCCCTGGACGGACTTGACGCCGTGCTCCTTGAGGATCCGCTGCACGCCCTTGATCGTGTAGCCTTCGCCATAGAGCAGACGGCGGATGCCCTTGAGCAGGTCGACGTCGTCGGGCCGGTAATAGCGCCGGCCCCCGCTTCGCTTCATCGGCTTGATCTGGGCGAACCGGGTCTCCCAAAACCGCAGCACGTGCTGCGGAATGTCGAGCTCCTGCGCGACCTCGCTGATCGTCCGAAACGCATCCGGCGCCTTGTCCAAATGCCCGTTCCCCTTCGATCGTGCTGACAAGAGATTAGGAGATTACGCTGAACGCCATTGGACGACCTGACCAAATCGACTTGACCAAAATCGACGCCGCGTCGCGGCGAAGCCGCAGCGGCCGCCCCGCTAGTCCGGCTCGGCGCCGAATTCGGCGCTGGCCTCGCCGTTCATGCCCTGAACGGCCTGCCCGTTGATGCGCTGCTTGAGAATCGCCGACGGCTTGAACACCATGACCCGCCGCGGCGAGATCGGCACCTCGGTGCCCGTCTTGGGGTTACGTCCGATGCGCTGCCCCTTCTTGCGCACCATGAACGACCCGAACGACGACAATTTGACCGTCTCACCCCGCTCCAGGCAGTCGGTGATTTCCTTCAAGACCAACTCGACGAACGCCGAGGACTCTGTCCGCGACAGTCCCACCTTCTGGTAGACCGCCTCGCAGAGATCGACCCGCGTCACTGTTTTTCCGGTTCCCGCCATCGCCTGCCCCACACTCACGGCGAATAATTCGCTCCGGAAATTAAGAGGTTAAGCGGCGTCGGTCAACAGCAGCGTGAACCGAACTGCAGGCCGCATCGAAGATCTCCCGCCCGATCGCCGGCGCGCATGCGGCTCACCAGCGCAGCAGCGCCGAGCCCCAGGTGAAGCCGCCGCCCATCGCCTCCAGCAGCACGACGTCGCCCTTCTTGATGCGGCCGTCCTTGACGGCAATGTCGAGCGCCAGCGGAATCGAGGCGGCAGAGGTATTCCCGTGCCGATCGACCGTCAGCACGACCTTCTCGGGTGCAATGTGCAGCTTGTGCGCCGACGCATCGATGATTCGCTTGTTGGCCTGATGCGGCACGAACCAGTCGATCGTCTCCGCGGAGAGACCGGTCGCCTCGAAGGCGTCGACGATCACGTCCGTGATCATGCCGACCGCGTGCTTGAACACCTCACGCCCTTCCATCCGGAGATGGCCGACAGTCTGCGTCGACGACGGACCGCCGTCGACATAGAGCTTGGCCTTGTGGCGGCCGTCCGAGCGCAGATGGGTGGTCAGCACGCCGCGATCGGCCACGGTGCCGCCCTGCTCCTGGGCCTCCAGCACCAGCGCGCCAGCGCCGTCGCCGAACAGCACGCAGGTGGTGCGGTCGTTCCAGTCGAGGATACGCGAGAAGGTCTCGGCGCCGATCACCAGCGCGCGCTTGAAGGCGCGGTTGCGCAGGAAGTTGTCGGCGGTGGCGAGCGCAAACACGAAGCCCGAGCAGACTGCCTGCACGTCGAAGGCCGCGCCATGGGTGATGCCGAGCCCGTTCTGCACCGCGACCGCGGTCGCTGGAAAGGTGTTGTCCGGCGTCGAGGTCCCCAGCACGATCAGGTCGATCGATTGCGGATCGACGTCGGCTGCGGCAAGCGCTGCGCGCGCGGCATTGATCGCGAGATGCGAGGTGAACTCGCCGTCGGCTGCGACATGACGCTCACGAATCCCGGTGCGCTGAACGATCCATTCGTCTGACGTCTCGATGCGGCTTGCCAGTTCGGCATTGGTCACGACCCGCTGCGGGAGGTAGGAGCCACAGCCGAGCACGACCGAACGTATTGTCACGAGACAGCCTCCTGGGCGACGGGTACGGACGCCAATGCACCGCCGTCGCGATTGAGTGTTTGAGTGATCTTGGTCAGGAGATCGTAGCGGGCCATCTCATAGCCAACCCTGACAGCCGAGGCAAAGCCCTCGGCGTCGGTTCCGCCGTGGCTCTTGACCACGATGCCCTTGAGGCCGAGCACCACACTGCCGTTGGATTTGCGCGGGTCGAGCCGGGCCCGCAGCGCGGCAAAGGCGCCGCGCGCGAGCAAATAGCCGATCCGGGCGGGCCAGCTTGCCTGAATCGCGCCGCGCAGGAATTCCGTGACCTGGCGCACCGTTCCCTCGGCCGTCTTCAGCGCGATGTTGCCGCTGAAACCTTCGGTGACGACCACGTCGGCGGCGCCCTTGCCGATGCCGTCGCCCTCGACGAAGCCGATATAGTCGAGCTGCGGCAGGTTCATCGCGCGCAACTGCTCGGCCGCCTCGCGGATCTCCTCGTGGCCCTTCATCTCCTCGACGCCGATATTGAGGAGGCCCACCGTCGGGCGAGGCTTGTTGAACAGCACGCTCGCCAGCGCGCTGCCCATCACCGACAACGCCACCAGGTGGCGGGCATCGCCGCCGATCGTCGCGCCGAGGTCGAGCACGACCGATTCGCCGCGCGCGGTCGGCCAGATCGCGGCCAGCGCCGGCCGGTCGATGCCGTCGAGCGTGCGCAGGCAGAAGCGCGCCATCGCCACCAGCGCCCCGGTATTGCCCGCGGAGATCGCGACATCGGCCTCGCCCTTCTTCACAGCCTCGAGGGCCAGCCACATCGACGAGGTCTTGCGTCCCCGCCGCAGCGCCTGGCTGGGCTTGTCGTCATTGCTGACGGCCACGTCGGTGTGAAACACGCGCGAGACCGCCTTCAGGCGCGGATGCCGGTCGAGCTCAGCGCCGATCCGGGCACGGTCGCCGAACAGCAGAAACTCCGCATCCGGATGGCGGCTCAGTGCAACGGCAGCACCGGGAATGACGACGGCCGCGCCGAAATCCCCGCCCATGGCGTCCAGCGCGATTCGAACCTTTTGAGGCATGACGTCCCGGAAACCTGATCTCGTCTTGGCCGTGTCTTGCACGGCCGTGTTGCGGCGGTCGTTGAGAGGCACTGCGCGGCCCGTGGACAGGCCAGAGGCCAGCCGAGCCTTGTCGTCGCCCCCGACCGGGCGCGACAATAGCGTCTCTCCGTGTCGAAACAACCTCCCGGCCCCACCCGATTTTTCAACCGCGGTTGCGACGGCACTCCAACAACGGCGCATTTTTCATAGTCAAAACAGTAACCTGCGAGAAAAATACGAACCTTCCTGCCAGGATTGGCCGGATCCCGCTCGGCGCCGGACGCGCTCAATCCCCGCCAGATTTCTTCGGCCGGGGCCCATTCGGCACCTCGCCACCATCGGATTTCAGTGCCCTGAGCGCGGCAAAGGGATGGGCGTCGGGATCGGCGGCCTCGCCGGGCTGCTCGAATACCGCTCCCGGCTTGCGCGGATAGGGATCGATCCCCAGAAACAGCGCGTCGGCGGCAAGCCGGCCGAGGTCGATCTGGCCGCCCACGATCGGCTCCGGCGGATCGGCCGTCTCGACCTCGCTGTCGGGATCGTCCTCGACGAGCTCGGCGAGCTCGGGAATCTGCTCGGGCGGCGCAAACAGCTGGTCGATCGGCTCGTCGATCTCGGTCTCGATCGGATCGAGCGTCACCACGCAGGTCTGGCCGATCCTGGCCCGCACCCGCCCCTCGACATGCACCTTGCCGTCGCGCTGCTGAACCACGTCGAACCAGGCATGGGCCGAGACCACCTCGCGCAGATCGGCGAGCTCGGCCATGGCCGCGCGCGCGGCCTGATCGGCCTCGATCTCCCGATGCAGGCCGGCTTCGGGAATCTGCGCCACGATCACCGGGGCCGCGCGCCATGGATCCTTCGATGAGTCGCGGGCGGTGCCGCGCGAAGGCTCTCTGTCTTTGTCTTTGCTGCTCATGTCGCTAATCCCTGCTGAACCGGCGGCGGGAAGGTCCAGGCCGCACTGAGCAGCCTCCTGTCGTCGAGGGCGGCGAGGCTTGCCGCGACCCGGCCCGCATACGCGGCCAGGCCTGCCGCGCTGTCCGGATGCGCTCCATTCAAGATATTCTTCCGCAGCGCGTCCGCCAGCCGGTCGTCGCTGTCAGACCAGGCGAGATCGTAGGCCGCCGTACGGCCGTAAAAGGCCTCGCCGAAAGCCTGCATGCGCTTGGGCACGGCGAGATCGCCCACCCCCATCTCGCGCAGATTGTCGTCCATGTCGTCGCAGAAGCGGTCGAACAGCGCCTGCGACAGGTCCGATCCCACCCCGCGCAGCCGCCGCAGCACCAGCCAAAGGTGCAGAATCAGCAGATCGAACCGCCCCTCGACCGTGTCCGGGACATTTAAGTGTCTATAGAACAACGGTTCTCGGGTTTGTGCCACGATCATGCCATAGATCGGCTCGATGGTCCCGCGCGGGGACAGGCGAGGCTTCCTGAATGGGTTGAATGACCAGAGCATGGAGCTTCCGCAGCTTAAGTTTCCCGACCCTGTTCGGGAGCATGTTGCAATCCGCAAGTTTGCCCGGTACGTCAACGCCCTGCCCGACGCAAGGGGACGGGATCCGATCTGAAGAAGATGACCCAGACAATGCGAAAGACTGCCCGCACGCTCTCCCGCGGCCTGAGCACCCGTCTGCGCACCGCCGGTGCCATCGCGCTGACCTGCCTCGCGCTCGCCGCCTGCACCGGTGAGCAGTTCCAGAAGGGCTACATCATGCCGCCCGGCGCGCTCGAGCAGATCCCGATCGGGGCGAGCCAGGACCAGGTGCTGATCGTGATGGGCACGCCCTCGACGGTCGCGACCCTGGACGGCGAGGTATTTTATTACATCTCGCAGCGCGCCGAGCGCCCGGTCGCCTTCATGAACCAGAAGCTCGTCGATCAGCGCGTCATCGCGGTCTATTTCGACAAGAACCGACAGGTCCGCCGGCTTGCCAATTACGGTCTCAAGGACGGCAAGATCTTCGACTTCGTCAGCCGCACCACCGCGACCTCCGGCCAGGAGCTCAGCTACCTGACGCCGCTGTTCAAGCTGCTCAGCTTCAACTGATCGACCTCGCCCGGATCTGATTTTCCGGGCCGCGGCACGCCGTGCAGGCTGCGCTGATTGGCGCAGCTTGCACGCTATCCACCTACTTGCTCTGGCGGTGCAAGCTTCCCTACCCTCCCGCAAAACAAAGCAGGGAGGAATCATTGGCTGAACGCATCGCGCTCTCGCGCCGCAAGCTCCTGTCGGGAGCAGCGGCCCTGTCAACCGCCGCCGTTCTACCGCGCGCGAGCCTGGCCGACTGGCGTCCGACCGAGACCGTGAGGCTGATCGTGCCGGCGGCACCCGGCGGCAGCACCGACGTGATGGGCCGCCTACTGGCGGTGCATCTGCAGACGGCCTGGGGGCAATCGGCGGTGGTCGAGAATCGCTCCGGCGGCGGCGGCACGATCGGCGCCGCCGAGGTCGCCCGCAATACCAGGGGCGACGGCTATACGGTGCTGATCGGCAATCCCGGTCCGAACGCGATCGCCTATTCGATCTTCCGCAACCTCGCCTACAGACCGGATCAGCTGCAGGCGGTGTCGAACATGATCCGCATCCCGAACATCGTCTCGGCGCATCCCTCGACCGGCATCAAGTCGATCGCCGAGCTGATCGCCTACCTCAAGGCCAATCCGGACAAGCTGAACTACGGCTCCTCCGGCGTCGGCCAGAGCCCGCATCTGACCGGCGCGTGGTTCCTGCAGCTCACCGGTCTGAAGATGACCCACATCCCGTTCCGCGGCGCCGGGCCTGCGTTGCAGGGCGCGCTCGCCGGCGACATCCAGATCCTGTTCGACAATCTGTTTCCGTCGCTGCCGCAGATCCAGGAGGGCAAGCTGACCGGCCTCTGCGTCACGACGCCGGAGCGCAGCGCCAACGCGCCTGATCTGCCGACCATGCGGGAGACCGCGCCCGAGCTGGGCAAGTTCGACGTGTCGTCCTGGTTCGGGGTGTTCCTGCCAAAAGCCTGTCCACCGGAGATCGTCAGCGCACTCAACCTCCAGGTCAAAGCGATGCTGGAGCGCGAAGACATTCGGAAGACCATTGCGACGATGGGCGCGCAGGGCGATTATGGCACGCCGCAACAGTTTGCCGGCTTCGTCCAGGCGGAGACGGCCAAATTCGCGTCGATCATCCAGAAGGAAGGCCTGCAGATGGACGTGCAGTGATCGGCTCGTACAAGCCGGCCGACGCCGTTCCGAGGCGCGGTACCGGAATGGGGATCTGAGGTGTAACGGCACCTTAAGCGAGATGGTGCGATAGATGGCCGGCCGCGTGTCTTTGATCCGGTTCTGAGAACCCGTCAGCGGATGTCGTGCCGACAACCTCCTGAGGTTGCGGCACGATCACCGTCCGAAGGGCAGACCGCGGCGATGTCAATCGCATGAGCCGTGCCTTGCCAAGCAGCGTCCTTCACCAGCTCGAAGACATTCTCGCCAGCCGGTACGTCTCGCGGCGCGCCGAAATCCTGGCGCGCGTGACCGACCTGTTCGTCGTGGGATCGGGCAAGTTCACCGAAGAGCATGTCGATCTGTTCGACCACGTGCTGTTCAAGCTGCTCGACAACGTGGCGATCGCGGCGCGGGCGCAACTCGGCAGCCGGCTCGCGATACTGCCCGACGCGCCGACGCGCCTGATCCGGCTGCTCGCCAATGATGAGACGATCGCGGTCGCAGGTCCCGTGCTGCGCCAGAGCGATCGGCTCGGCGAGCAGGATCTGGTCGCGACCGCGCAGACCCGGAGCCAGGAGCATCTGCTCGCGATCTCCGACCGCAAGATCCTCACGGAATCCGTCACCGACGTTCTGGTCGATCGCGGCGATCAGGCCGTGGTCTCGAACACCGCCAACAATGGCGGCGCCCGCTTCTCGGATCACGGTTTCTCCGGCCTGGTGACGAAGGCCTCCGATGATCCCGGCCTGGCGTTGAAGCTCTGGAGCCGGCCCGACAGTCCGCGCGAGGTGCTGGTCAGGCTGTTCGTCGACGCCTCGGACGCCGTGCGCGACCAGCTCGCCAGCGCTGACGCCGCGCGGGCGGAGATCGTCGAGCTTGCCGTGGCGCAGGCCTCCGACCGGCTGCAGGCCTCGGCGCGGACGCGCTCGGCCGATTTTGCCAATGCCAAGGCCTATGTCGAATTGCTGCACGCGACCGGCCAGCTCAACGAGGCGCAGTTGCACGGCTTTGCCAAGGAAGGCAGCTTCGACAAGGTCACCTTGGCGCTGTCCCTGATGTGCAAGCTGCCGCTCGACGTGGTCGAGCGTGCCTTTGTGTACAAGCAGCCCGATCAGCTCCTGGTGCTTGCCAAGGCGCTCGATCTGTCCTGGGTCACCACAACCACGCTGCTGTTCATGCAGGCGCACGTCAGCGGCAGCGCGCGCCCGCAGCTCGATCAGCATCTGGCGAGCTTCTCACAGCTGCAACCGCGCACGGCGCAGAACACGTTGCAGAGCTATCGGACGCGGCAGCGCGCGGCCGAATAACCAGATCATACCCACCGTCCCACCCGCTGCAGGCGGACCAACGCCGCCTCAGGGGTTGGGGATGAGCAGGATGATGCCCAGGATGTTGTTGGCGCCTTCCGTTCCCGGCTCCAGATCAGGCGCGTTACTGGCGACTCCGCTGCCTGGAAGAGACTCAGGCGCAGGTCGCTGCGCGACGATCTTGTCGGAATGACCTTCGAACATGATGGCCTTGCCATCGACGAAGATGGCCTGATGATGCCCCTGCCCCGGCGTCTTGCCGACGGTGAAATTCCAGCACCAGACTTTTCGGCCGTTGTAGTCGCGTGGACTGAATGCCGTGTACCAGATGTCACTGAGAAAGGCCTCGGCGACCAGGAGACCGATCGTTTTCTTCTCCCACGGGCGGCTGTCCTCGCGCATCTTGCGACGCGCCTCGAGATCAGGAACGCCGGCTGCGAGCGCATCCAATGCGGCCGGATACTCCGCGGCAGGCACGCGCCGCACACCCCGCCAACTGGCGATGTAGCGCGCGCTGAGGAACTGGAGGCAATCCCAGCGATTGCCCCAGTGCCAGCTGTCATCAACCGGCCGGCCGAGCCGGCGGCTCAGCTTGGTGTTGCTCAAGTGCTCGCGCTCCAGCCGATCAAGCGCGGCTTGAAATTTATCGTCGTCGATCTCGCGGTTGGCGGTCTCGTGAGCCGCGTCGACGATTTGCGAGGCGCCCTGAAACACCGCAAGATGTTCGACAGCCCCTATCGCTTTCAGACCGGAGCGTACGCCGCCGATGAACTGGTCATCCCACCCTGAGTTGTCGACGAACTGCTGGAATCCGCCATTGAGCACCTCGCCGACCAGGTAGTTGACCCGCGACACATGGATCACCTCGATCGGCATCTCGTCGTCGCGGACGTGGCGCTCCCAAAGACTGTGAGCAAAGCTCGTCACCTCGTCGATGACAGTTTGAGCGGCCATGATGTCCGCAGTGAGCGGGGGCACGCCCATTCGGCGCATGCGCTCCGCAACATCTGGACCGTCCATTCCAAGCCAGGCCTTGATCTGATCCAGCCGCCCCCGGCGCTCGCCCGGCAGAATGATCTGATCAATCAATTGCGGCATGGATAATTCTTACAACTTATCAGTGTATCGAACATGAAATCGAAATAACAGCCGTGCCGGTATAAGACATGGAAATGAGACGATCCTACGTCGCGTGAACTTGTTTGCACCGCGCGGGATGAAAAGACCCCGCGGGCATGCCCGCGGGGTCTTTGTTGTGATCATGCGGTGGTGCTCAGTGCGCGAGGACCGCAAGCAGCAGCAGGGCCACGATGTTGGTGATCTTGATCATCGGGTTCACCGCAGGGCCGGCCGTGTCCTTGTAGGGATCGCCGACGGTGTCACCGGTGACGGCGGCCTTGTGGGCATCAGAGCCCTTGCCGCCGTAGTGGCCGTCCTCGATGTACTTCTTGGCGTTGTCCCAGGCGCCGCCGCCTGATGTCATCGAGATCGCGACGAACAGGCCGGTGACGATGACGCCGAGCAGCATGGCGCCGACCGCCGAGAACGCCGCCGACTTGCCGACCGCGCCGCCGCCGGCGATCGCGTAGATCAGGAAGTAGACGACGATCGGCGACAGCACCGGCAGCAGCGAGGGGATGATCATCTCCTTGATCGCGGCCTTGGTGAGCAGATCGACGGCCTTGCCGTAGTCGGGCTTGTCGGTGCCCTGCATGATACCCGGCTTCTCGCGGAACTGCCGACGCACCTCCTCGACGATCGCGCTGGCGGCGCGGCCGACTGCGGTCATGCCCATCGCGCCGAACAGATACGGCAGCAGGCCGCCGAACAAGAGGCCGACCACGACGTAGGGGTTGTTCAGCGAGAAGTCCGGCTTGACCCCGGC
>JBARNF010000480.1:0-7075 GCA_049802835.1 Bradyrhizobium sp. | reverse complement strand
TGCGACCTGCGATGCCGATTCGAGCACCCCTTCCGAAGGCCTCACATGACCGAACCCGCCCGGCAAACCATCGCCGAAACCGAGCCTGCAACCGCGAACGTGTACGGCGCAGAATCGATCCGGGTGTTGAAGGGCCTGGATGCCGTGCGCAAGCGACCGGGCATGTATATCGGTGACACCGATGACGGCTCCGGGCTGCACCACATGGTCTACGAGGTCGTCGACAACGCGATCGACGAGGCGCTCGCAGGTCACGCCACGGCGGTCGAGGTGGTGCTCAATCCGGACACCTCGGTCACCGTGCGCGACGACGGCCGCGGCATTCCGGTCGACATCCACAAGGGCGAAGGCGTCTCCGCCGCCGAGGTCATCATGACCCAGCTGCACGCCGGCGGAAAGTTCGACCAGAACTCCTACAAGGTCTCGGGCGGCCTGCACGGCGTCGGCGTCTCCGTCGTCAACGCGCTGTCGAGCAAGCTTCAGCTGCGGGTCTGGCGCGACGACAAGGAGCATCTCATCGAGTTCGCCCATGGCGACGCGGTGGCGCCGCTCAGGGTGGTCGGTGAGAGCAAGGGCAAGCGCGGCACCGAGGTGACCTTCCTCGCCTCTCCCGACACCTTCAAGAATATCGAATACGACTATGCGACGCTCGAGCATCGCCTGCGCGAGCTCGCCTTCCTCAACTCCGGCGTCAACATCGTTCTCTCCGACATGCGTCACGCGGTCGAGAAGCGCGAGGAGATGCGTTACGACGGCGGTGTCGAGGAGTTCGTCAAATATCTCGATCGCAACAAGAAGGCGATCGTCCCCGCCCCGATCATGGTGCGTTCGGAAGCCAACGGCATCACCGTCGAGGCGGCGCTGTGGTGGAACGACAGCTACCACGAGAACGTGCTGTGCTTCACCAACAACATCCCGCAGCGTGACGGCGGCACTCATCTCGCCGGCTTCCGCGGCGCGCTGACGCGCCAGGTCAACGGCTATGCCGAGGCCAATGCGAAGAAGGAAAAGATCGCGCTCACCGGCGACGACTGCCGGGAGGGTCTCACCGCGGTGCTCTCGGTGAAGGTGCCGGATCCGAAATTTTCGTCGCAGACCAAGGACAAGCTGGTGTCCTCGGAAGTGCGCCCCGTGGTCGAGAACGTCCTCAACGAGGCGCTCGCCGCGTGGTTCGAGGAGCATCCCGGCGAGGCCAAGGTGATCGTCGGCAAGGTGATCCAGGCCGCAGCCGCACGCGAGGCCGCGCGCAAGGCGCGCGAGCTGACCCGCAAGAGCCCGCTCAGCGTCTCGTCGTTGCCCGGCAAGCTCGCCGACTGCCAGGAGAAGGATCCGGCCAAGTCCGAGCTGTTCATCGTCGAGGGTGACTCGGCCGGCGGCAGCGCCAAGCAGGGTCGCAACCGCGAGTTCCAGGCGGTGCTGCCGTTGCGCGGCAAGATCCTCAACGTCGAGCGCGTGCGCCCGGACAAGATGCTGTCGAGCGAGCAGATCGGCACCTTGATCACGGCGCTCGGCACCGGCATCAGCGACGAGTTCTCGATCGACAAGCTGCGCTATCACAAGATCATCGTGATGACCGACGCCGACGTCGACGGCGCCCACATCCGCACCTTGCTGCTGACCTTCTTCTACCGGCAGATGCGCGAGATCATCGATCGCGGCCATCTCTATATCGCGCAGCCGCCGCTTTACAAAGTGACGCGCGGCAAGTCCGAGCAGTACCTGAAGGACGAGCGCGCGCTCGAGGACTATCTGATCAGCACCGGCCTCGATGACTGCGTGTTCAAGACCGCGGACGGCGAGGAGCGCAAAGGTCGTGACCTGCTGGCGCAGGTCGAGGAGGCGCGCCTCGTCCGCAACATCCTGCGCAATTTGCACAGCCGCTACGATCGCAAAGTGGTCGAGCAGGCCGCGATCGCCGGCGTGCTGCGGCCCGACATCACCCGCGACCTGGCGACGGCGGACGCCGCAGCCGAGTATATCGCGAGACGGCTCGACGTGCTGGCGGACGAGGTCGAGCGTGGCTGGATCGGCCATTTCGTCGAGGGCCAGGGCTTTACCTTCGAGCGCACCGTGCGCGGCGTGAAGGACGTCGCCGTGATCGACGACGCGCTGCTCGCCTCGGTGGATGCCCGCAAGCTCGACGACTACGCGGCGCGCCTGCAGGAGGCCTATGCCAAGCCGGGCTCCTTGCGCCGCGGCGACACCCCGACCGTCATCCACGGCCCGGTCGATTTGTTCGAGGCCGTGACCGATGCCGGCCGCAAGGGCATCGCCATGCAGCGCTACAAAGGTCTCGGCGAGATGAACCCGCAGCAGCTCTGGGAAACCACGCTCGACACCGACGCGCGCACCCTGCTGCAGGTGAGGGTCAAGGAGGTCGACGAGGCCGACGACATCTTCACCAAGCTGATGGGCGACGTCGTCGAGCCGCGCCGCGAGTTCATCCAGGACAACTCGCTGAGCGCCAACGTCGACGTGTAACTGCAGAGCGTTCTATTAAGGCTAAGGTTACCCGTCCCCACCAACGATGGCTGCGACTTGACGCGTGATATCATTTTTTGATATTGATATCACCGATGTCGACATCGGATTCCTGCCGTCATGCCAGCCGTCACCATTCGTAACCTCTCGGATGAGACGCATCGTGCCTTGAAGGTGCGAGCGGCCCGGCACAATCGCAGCACCGAAGCGGAGATACGCGCCATCCTCGAAGCCGCGGTGCGACCGGAGGGCCGGCTGCGTCTCGGCACCGCGCTGGCCGAGATGAGCCGGAACATCGGACTCACGAATGCCGACGTCGAAGCCTTGGAACAGCAGCGCGACGCCGAGCCCGCCGAACCGCTACGCTTCAAATGATTCTCCTCGACACCAATGTCGTGTCTGAGGCGATGAAGCCTGAACCTTCGCCGGCGGTCCGCGCATGGCTCGACGAACAGGCCGCGGAGACGCTCTATCTCTCCAGCGTGACCATCGCGGAGCTGATGTTCGGCATTGGCGTGCTGCCGAAAGGCCGGCGCAAGGACAGGCTGAGCACCGCGCTCGACGGCGTGCTTGAGCTGTTCGGGACACGGCTCCTGCCGTTCGACACCAGCGCAGCCAGACGCTATGCCGAACTGGCCATCAAGGCGCGCGCTGCGGGAAGAGGGTTTCCGACCCCGGATGGCTATATCGCGGCGATCGCCGCCGCCCATGATCTCGCGGTGGCATCCCGCGATACGAGCGCATTCAAGGCTGCCGGCCTTACCGTCATCGATCCGTGGACCACCGTATAATCGGAGACCATGGGTCCACCGAGAAACCCGGGGAGGAGTGGCCCGCGTGCGTCTTCCGTGTTATTTGCCGTTGCGAGCCCTGGTTCCGATGTGGACGTGTTCGCCGAGGCGAAGCTTGAACCCGGACGCCCCCTCGGTCGCGCGCTGATACTGCAACATCCAAGAACGGACTTTTTCGCGCATGGCGCCCATTCAATACATCGTCGAGGGTGGTCACCGGCTCAAGGGCGCGATCGAGCCGTCCGGCAACAAGAACGCCGCACTGCCGATCATCGCCGCCGCGCTGCTGACCGAGCACCCGGTCACGCTCGACAACGTGCCACGCATCCGCGACACCGAGACCCTGGTCGAGCTGATCCGCTCGGTCGGCGCCTCGGCCGAATGGCGCGGCCGCAACAGGCTCGCGATCCACGCCAAGGAAATCCGCGCCGCCGATCTCGATCCGGACCTGTGCGCGCGGATCCGCGCCTCGATCCTGCTCGCGGGTCCCCTGCTCGCCCGCTGCGGCGAGGTGGCGCTGCCGCCGCCCGGTGGCGACGTGATCGGCCGCCGCCGGCTCGACACCCATTTCCTGGCCTTCGAGCAGCTCGGCGCCACCGTCACCGCGACCGACAAGATCGAGCTGCGCGCCTCTGGCCTGAAGGGCGCCGACGTCTTCCTCGATGAGCCCAGCGTGACCGCGACCGAGAACGCGCTGGTCGCGGCCGTCGCCGCGCACGGCACGACGTATTTGCGCAACGCGGCCTCCGAGCCTCATGTCCAGGACCTCGCGCATTTCCTGGTCGCGTTGGGCGCCAACATCGAGGGCATCGGCACCAACACCATGGTGATCCACGGCGCCAGCACGCTCGGCCAGGCTGCTTACGCGATCCAGCCCGACCACATCGAGGTCGGCTCGCTGATCGGGCTCGCCGCGGTGACGCGCTCGCCGTTGCGCATCGTGCGCGCCGGCACCGAGCATCTGCGCTCGATCCGCATGGGTTTCGAGCGCCTCGGTATCGTCTGCGAGGTCGCCGGCGACGACCTGATCGTGCCGTCCGACCAGACCATGAAGATCAAGGACGATTTCGGCGGCCATGTGCCGAAGCTGGAGGACCAGCCCTGGCCGGCCTTCCCCGCCGACCTGATGTCGATCGCGATCGTCACCGCCACGCAATGCGAGGGCGTGATCCTGATGTTCGAGAAGATGTTCGAGTCGCGGATGTTCTTCGTCGACAAGCTGATCTCGATGGGCGGCCGCATCGTGCTGTGCGACCCGCACCGCGCCATCGTCGCCGGCCCGAGCCAGCTGCGCGGCGCCCGCGTGGTGTCCCCCGACATCCGCGCCGGCATGTCCATGCTGCTCGCCGCGCTGTGCGCCGAGGGCACCTCGTACATCGACAACGCCGACCAGATCGAGCGCGGCTACGAGCGCATCGACGAACGCCTGAACGCGCTGGGCGCGAAGATCACCCGCGTGCCCGAGCGCGGGCGGTAGGCACGTTCGGCACCGACCGGTCCTGCGTCCTTGCGATGGAATCGTAGGGTGGGCAAAGGCGCGACGGTCGCAGATTGGCTGCAGCTATTCGAGGCATTCCGCACTGACGATCCGCCGCGACACCGCGTATGGGCCTGCGAGCTCGCCATGCAGTTCGGCAGCTTGGATATCAACCGCTTGCTAGAGGCGCTCGCTTCCGACCGGGACGGTCATGTCCGACAAGCAGCAGAGCAAGCGGTTGACACACTATCGCGCCGCATGCGCGCGCAAGCCGCATCTCCAGACGAAACCGATCGATAGCAATCAACGCTGGAACAGCGGTTCAACCCGGACCAGCTTCGACTAGCCCTTTTAAGTCGAGACTCATCATGGATGACCTCCATCATCTCGTTCCAACGGGAAAGGCCGACCTCGATCGTGCGCGAGCAGCCGTGCAGGCCGGCTACCCGGCGGTCGCGCCAATCCTTCCCGAGCTGACCGCGTGGCTGCAGGATTACAATTGGCCGGTGGCGCACATTCTCGCCCCCTTCCTTGCGGCGATCGGCGCGCCCATGGCGCCACACGTCCGGCATGTCCTGGAGTCGGAAGATCACGTTTGGAAGTACTGGATCCTGCAACTGATCCTGCCGTCGTTTCCAGGAGAGCTCGTGGCCGAGTTCCACGGCGAACTGATGCGGCTCTGCTTTGCGCCGTCGAAAGCTGAACGGGGCGAAGAGCTCGACCAGCAAGCCCGCAGCGTCCTTCTACAGTTCGGCTACCTTCCTGCAGGCGAAGGCGCCTAGGACAGCAGTCCCATACGAAAGATCGAAATGCAATTCCTTCGATGGATCCTCGGCAAGCTGATCAAGAAGCCGTTCGAGATGGACGACGAGTTTTTCGGACGTCTCGTCTCGATGCGATCCTATTGGGAAGCGAAGCGGCGGTTCGCGCCGACCGGCACCGAGATCGAGCTTTTCATTGACGCGCCTGGTCATCAGCAGCCGCCCAACCAGCAGCAGCGCGACTTCTTTGCGTGGGTCGAGCGCGACTACGGGGACATCATCAAGAACGTGGATCGTGTCGCGCGTCCCGTCTACGAGCAATGGCTTCGCAAGGCGATCGATGGTCCGTTCGAAACGGAGTTTACGCTCGGAAGCTTTTCGATCCCGCTTCCGACGGATGGCCCTGCCCAATGGCAGATATACTTCGACTCGCGGAGCGACGAGGAACACATACTAATCGTGGATCTCCGTGGCGCGGACGCTCTCATTGCCCACATGGACGGCTGATCCGCACGTAGCGAAAGCAGAGGTTTCGTTACGCGGATCCAGCTGTCCATTCGCGGGACTGACCGTCGGGCGACTCACCCGCGGCTTTCTCACCGGTGCGCCGCGCGCTGAATGCCGTCGGATATTCTTCGCCCAAGCCGTGCGCGCAAACGTTCGTTTCTCTATTCGTATCAGCAACATGTCGTGGTCGAGCCCCGCGCCATGAAATTTCCCGCTTGCTTTCATTCCGAAAATCAGAAACAATGCGCCCATCCTGTCCTCATGAGAGGGGCGCTTCGCGGTCGTCACGGACGTTGAGGGCGGGATGCGGTGGACGTGGCGGCCTGCAGCGGGATGATCCTGCGGACGAACAGGCGGTCACGTACGGTCAAGTCGCGCGGTCCTGATACTCCGATGCTAGTATCAAGCTCGCGACGGCGCTCACGCGCCGCGCGGGCGACGGTGGCCAGAAAGCCCGGCGCACCGGGGAGAACGCGAAGCAGCCGTGAAAACCATCGCGCAGGGAATGCCGGACAATCCGGCTGGACCTGTGGTTCCTGCCCCGTGCATTCTTTACGCACGGGGGCCATGGGTATCAGTCGATGCCCGGCATTCCCTGCGCCCTCTCCTCACGAGAGGGTCCAACGCAGCATAGCTCGGACGCGAAACGCGCCGCGAGAATGCAGCTCCTCGCCGCGAGAGCGATCAACACGACCAGTGATGTGACGCGCCGTCCGAACATGCCCATCGCGAGAGCCTGTGATCGACGGCCGCATGCGTCGTCAACGGGACCGTGCTCCCGCAATGTGCACGGCGCCGCAGAGGCTGCTATAGCCTCGATCATGACATCCTCAGTCAAGACCGAGCACGCGCCGCCCGCAGCGTCGCCACCTCTCGCGCACGAGCTCTGGGACACCATCCGGCTCGCCGCGCCGATGGCGCTGACGCAGCTGTCGCAGATCGCGATGATGTCGACTGACCTCGCCTTCATCGGCCGGCTCGGCGGCGACGCCGTCGCGGCCGCCGCGTTGGCCGGCACCGTCTACTTCGTCGGCTCGACGTTCGGCATGGGCCTGATG
>JBARNF010000479.1:0-3078 GCA_049802835.1 Bradyrhizobium sp. | reverse complement strand
GCGTATCGCAGGCGGTGGTGGTGGCACGGGAGGACGGCAACGGCGGCAAGCGGCTCGTGGCCTATGTCGTTGGGGAAGCGGAGATCATCGCAGAAGATTTGCGGGCGGAGCTGTCGTGCCGTCTTCCGGACTACATGGTGCCATCGGCGTATGTGCGGTTGGCAGCTCTGCCGCTCACGCCGAACGGGAAGCTCGATCGCGAGGCGCTGCCGGCGCCTGGATCAGCGGCGTATGCGCATCGTGGTTCCGAGGCGCCGCGGGGCGAGTTCGAGGAGCGGCTTGCGCAGATCTGGTGCGAGCTTCTGAAGCTCGATCGGGTCGGCCGTCATGACGACTTCTTCGCGCTCGGAGGCCACTCGCTGCTGGCGATTTCGCTGATCGAGCGGATGCGCCGAGCGGGGCTTCATGCCGATATCCGGGCAGTTTTCGGCGCGTCGGATCTGGCCGGGCTTGCGGCCGCGGCCAGCAGCGAGGCGGCCTTTGTCGATGTGCCTGCCAATCTCATTCATGAGGATTGCACAGCGATCACGCCCGCGATGCTGCCGCTGGTGAAACTGAGTCAGAGCGAGATCGACCGGATTGCGTCCTGTGTCGAAGAGGGGATGGTCAACATCCAGGACATCTACCCACTGGCGCCGCTGCAGGAGGGGATACTTTTCCATCATGTGATGGAGGCCGGCCAGGATGCGTATCTGCTGTCGAGCGTTGTGTCGTTCGATACGCGTTCGCGGCTCGACGGCTTCGTGGCGGCGTTGGACGCCGTGATCAGCCGGCACGACATTTTGCGCACGTCGGTGATGTGGGAGCAGTTGTCGCAGCCAGTGCAGGTGGTGTGGCGTCGCGTACGGTTTGCGGTCGAGGACGTGATCCTTGACGGCTCGGGCGGCGATGCGGTGCTGCAGCTGCGGTCGCGTTTTGGGCGTAGCTGCCGGCTCGATGTGCGGCATGCGCCGCTGTTGCGTGGCTGTGTGGCGCATGACGCGGAGCGCGGACGCTGGCTGCTGCTGCTGACCTATCATCATCTGGTGATGGACCACACGACGCTGGAGGTGCTCACGCAGGAGGTGCATGCGCATGTCGTAGGGCGGCTGGCGGAGTTGCCGGCGCCGGTGCCGTTCCGCAACTTTGTGGACCAGGCGCTTCATGGCGTGAGCACGGCCGAGCACGAGGCGTTCTTCCGCGAGCTGTTGGGAGATGTAACGGAGCCTTCGGCGCCGTTCGGGCTGTTGAACGTCCAGGGGAACGGTACGGGGATCGAGGCGGCGCGTCATGCGCTTTCGGCGGCGTTGTCGGCGCGGCTGCGCAGCCATGCTCGTGATCTGGGGGTGAGCGCGGCGAGCCTGTTCCACCTGGCGTGGGGGATTGTGGTGTCGCGGACGTCGGGTCAGCGCGATGCGGTTTTTGGAACGGTGTTGTTCGGGCGTCTACAGGGACTATCCGGAGCGGAACGAACGGCGGGGATGTTCATCAACACGCTGCCGGTGCGGATCGCGATCGGAGAGGAAGGAGCGGCCTCGAGCGTCCGCAATGTTCATGCGCTGCTAGGTCGGCTTTTGCGTCACGAGCATGCTTCGCTTGCACTTGCGCAACGCTGCAGCGGGATCGAAGGATCGGGGCCTCTGTTCACGTCGCTGCTGAATTACCGCTACAGCGGAGGTGTTGCCGATGGCCCGGCGTGGGACGGGATCGAATTGCTGTGGGGAGAGGAGCGCACGAACTATCCTGTGATGCTGTCGGTTGATGACGGCGGAGAGGGGTTTGCCCTCACAGCGCAGACGGTGAGTTCGATGGGAGCCGCCCATCTGTGCGGGATGATGGAGACGGCGCTGACGGAGCTTTCGGATGCACTGGCACTGCACCCAGAGAAGGAGGTGAGACGGATCGGGGTGCTGAGCGCGGCGGATCGTTGCGTTCTTCTTGAGGATCGGGCAGGCCGAGCGGCGGCGTATCCCGACTGCTGTCTGCACGAGCTGCTTGCGGCGCAAGCTGCGCGGACGCCGGACGCGGTGGCGGTGGTGTTCGAGCGCGAGCAGCTGAGCTACCGGGAGCTGGATGCGTGGTCGAACCAGCTTGCCCATCATCTGCGCGGGCTCGGAGTGGGTCCTGAGGTGGTGGTTGGACTCTGCGTCGAGCGCAGCCTGGACATGGTGATCGCCCTGCTGGGGATACTGAAGGCAGGCGGGGCGTATCTGCCGCTGGACCCGGGCTACCCGGCGGAACGGCTGAGCTACATGGTACACGATGCGGGTGCGCCGGTGATCGTAACGCAGCAGCGCCTTGCCAAGCTGCTTCCTGCTCATGCAGGGCGGATGGTAGAGATCGATGCGCATTGGACGGAGATCGCAGCCGAGCCGCAGCAGGCGCCGGTCAACACCAGCCGCCGGGCCAACCTCGCTTACGTCATCTACACCTCCGGATCGACCGGACGGCCCAAGGGGGTGATGGTGGAGCATCGGGGGCTGATCAACTTCCTGATGGATATGGCAGTGCAGCCTGGCGTTGAAGCCTCGGACGTGGTCGCGGCGGTGACACCGATTTCGTTCGACATCGCAGGGCTAGAGATTTACCTGCCGCTGCTCGCGGGCGCGCGCGTGGTGGTGCTGCCGCGCGAGGTCAGTGTCGACGGAGAACGTCTGAGGGAGCAGCTTACCACTGTCGGGGCGACGATGCTGCAGGCAACTCCGGCGACGTGGCGGTTGTTGACGGATGCAGGCTGGCGACCGTCTGCGTCGCTGAAAGTCCTCTGTGGCGGCGAGGCATTGCCGTCTGACTTGGCGACCCGGCTTGCCGACGAATCCTGTGCAAGCTGGAATCTTTATGGTCCGACGGAGACGACGGTCTGGTCGACACTGAGCCGGATCACGGCAGAGCGGCGGGTCAGCATCGGGAATGCGATCGCGAACACTCAGCTCTACGTCCTGGATGGTCATGGCGAGCTGGCGCCCGTAGGTGTTGCGGGCGAGCTCTACATTGGCGGTGCAGGACTTGCGCGGGGCTATTATGGCCGTGCGGATCTGACGGCGGAGCGGTTCGTGCCGAGCCCGTTCGGGGATGGAGAGCGGCTGTACCGGACGGGTG
>JBARNF010000478.1:0-3552 GCA_049802835.1 Bradyrhizobium sp. | reverse complement strand
TCTCCACGACCACATCGGCCTTGGCGATCAGCGCACGTGCGATGTCCTGGGCCTTCGGAATCGTGAGATCCAACACCATTCCGCGCTTGTTGCGATTCAAGCCGAGGAACGCAGCACTTTCGCCGGCGCATTCTGCATGTTCATACGAACGGGTATCATCCCCCGTCATCGGCTGTTCGATCTTGATGACCTCGGCACCGAAGTCGCCCAGCGTCTGCGTGCACGCAGGTCCTGCGACCACGCGCGTGAAGTCGACCACCACCAATCCCGCCAGTGCCGCGGGCGCGTCGTGCGGCCGTGGCGCGCGATCTGGCAGGTCTACGTTCGCAGCCATACCGAAGGCTCCTTCCCTCGCGTCAATCGTCTCAAGCGATCTTTGCGTCGTAACTCCGGCCGGCCTCACGACCAGCCTCGGCTGACCTCCTGGTTAGCTCAACCACGGCTACAAAAAAAGCCCGGCAGCCGATGCCATCGGGCACTTGCTCTGTTGCATCGCAACCGCACGCTCCATGCGCGACGCTGGCGGCGGCTGAATCAGTGACTGATCATCTTGCGCCAATAGAGCGAGCTTGCCCAAGCCCACGGCCGGCGTGGCTGGAACAAGACATATCCGCAGCGGATGAAGTTATTGGCAGAGACGACATTGCCGGTCGTATCCGAAACGATGCAATATAATCCGGACCGTCGCCCGCGCTGCTCGACCGCGCGCATCAACCGTCGCTGAAGGCCGTGTCCGCAGTGCTCCCTCAGAACGCCGACCCTGGAGAGATAGCCCGTACCCGCGGCGATGGTCGACGCAACCATCCCGGCGAATGCGACCGGCCGTCCCAACTCGGTCGCGATCCACCAGTGGCGGCCGACTTCGAAATCAGGAACAGGCGCGCGATCGAGAAACGTCCGAGCGTGAAGCTCCTTCAGCGTGTCGAGCACGTCGGGCTCGCATGCGTCCACCTCCGTTATGCGAAAACGATGGTCCCGCCGCATGATCCGGTTTGCCACAGGATCACCTCCCGAGCACGACTTTGATGCCAAGCCAGATCGCGCCGACGAGCCCGGTGGCAATGACCGTGATGACCGCCTTGAAGGTATAGCTCTGGGCCTGCTCGACGCTTTTTCGCCATCGCCGCAGATGCTGAAAATCGGCCCGCAACTCCTTGCGGTCCTCATCCTCGATACCGAAGGAGGTGAGAATCGTCGCGATCGCCCGCGTCACGACGGCATCGATCTCGTCGCGCTGAATCTGCCCCTGCTTCGCCAGCGTCTCGGCGACGACGACACTGATCTCGTCATGTGTGATGGTCATCGCCGGATGATCCTCGCTACGTTCTCGAAGCCACGCTTGGCGAAATAGAAGGAAATGACGAGATTGGCAGTCGTCGAGGCGAAGCCTGCGAGAGGATCCGTCGAGCCAAGCCCCAGGACTTTGTCCCATACCAGCAGCTTGGCAAAATAGATCGACACGCAATAGCCGATCAGCTTGTCAGGCTCATACCAGCAGCCGATCTCCGCCGCGCGCAGCCGCAGTTGCGCGTCGCTTTCCGAGACCTGCGCGGCGATCTCCGTCGCCGCGAGGTCTGCAGCGATTTTTGCGTCGGCATTGCCCGCTTTGAGCTTTGCCTGGTAGGCGTCGATCAAGCCCTTGATCACGGGCCCGCCGAGGAAGCCAAGAATGCTCATCCACATGTCACGACGCCTTCCTGAGCGATCGCAACCGAGCGACGATCGTGACCAGTGAGATCAGCAGAAAGATTCGGCCGACGGCACGCGTATCGCCGACGGCAGCGCTGATCTGGTCCTTCAGGCTCGGATCTCCGAGAGCGTCGCTGACGTTGTCGACGATCGAGAGCAGAAACCCGATGAACGCCAGCGTGTACCCCCAGGCGATCGTCAGCGAATGACGACACGCGGCCTTGACTCTTGCCCACATGACCAAGCCTTTCCATGAATGCTGATGAAATGCGTCGCCTCGTTGAGTCCAGGCTCGCGAGCACGACGCACGTTGTCGATTTGATGCCGATCGATCGGCCGCCTGCCCCACCAAGCAAGGTGGCCCAAGCAGACCTCTGTCGTCGCGATCTCAGCTCCCGCCGAGAACGCGCATCACCAAGGCAACAAAAAAGGCTCCAATGGAGCCCTTTGCCGGTTGCCTGATGGAGGCGCGGGATGCGGCCGGTGGCGGCCGCGTGAGGGATGGAGGTTTCGCCTCCTCCGGCCGGTTCGGAAACCCGATGCTGGGATCAATCACCATCATGGCCTTGAGCAGGCCTGCGCAGCCAAGCTGCCGATCAACCGCATCGGGATCGTAGACACCGTCCCGGACGTATTTTCCGGCACGATATTGGTCCGTACCGGCCCACACGTAAGGTGACGGCGCCCCCCGGCGCGCATAGCCGAGCCCGTTGTACTGCTCGAGCAGCGTCAGGGCGCCACCGATCGACCAGTCCCGCCATCGCGCCGCATGCGGGGCACAGTTGACGAGGGCGTCGACCGCCGCGTCCTCCCAGGACTCAAACGGCCCTCGCCCGGCGGGAACATGAACCGACGGCTTGTCCCACGGGTCACCCTGGGCGAGCGAGCGGGACCAGTTCTGCGACGATTCCCGCTCGTGGATAACGGCAATGATGGCCCAGGGAACGCCGGTCGTGGCTTCGACTACCTGGTAATGCGCTTTGGCGGCAACGAGGCAGCCGGCCGCGGCGTCGAATGACCGGGTCAGCTTGGCCCGCTCCCACCGGCGAGCGTTGACGTCCATGAGCGGTCTCAGGTCCATTAGGGTCGTCCCCTTTTTGAAAAAAGCCTCTAGGATTGGCGGTTCTGCCTTGCTCCACGGAGAGGTGCGTGATTGTCTCGCCGCTCGCATGCCTCGGTGGCGATCGCTCGCTGCCCTAGAAACGAGTGGGCCAACTTGGTGAATCCAGATCGCAAATCGTACCTGGACGGTCTCCGCGGTGTCGCAGCGGTGGTCGTCTTCATGGGCCACTTGCTCCTCGCTTTGTTCGATGCCTTCTGGATCTTCAACGGCCGCGCAGCTGTCTGCATCTTCTTCGTCCTAAGCGGATTCGTCCTGGCCGATCTGGTCGACCGCTCAACCATGAGCCCGCCGGCACAGGTCTTGCGGCGTTATGTGCGCCTGGTTGGCCCTATGCTCCTCACTTCCGCGTTCGCCTGGGCGCTACTCGCAGTTGGCGCCTATCGGAATGTCGAAGCCGCGACGGTCACGGGATCGCGATGGCTCGCGCTCTGGTACCAATTCGAACCATCTTTCATCAAGATGGTGTGGGAGTCGGTTTACGGGGTCTTCGTCACCGGCGCGTCCGCCTACAACTCGAACCTGTGGACGATGCGCCCGGAATTGATTGGTAGCCTCTTCGTGTTCGTGATCGGCTCTTTCGCAACGACCAGAATACGGAGAGCTATTTGTTACATCGCCCTCGCCGTTTGGTTCTGGTCAGACTACTTACTACTCTTCTCGGTCGGTGCGCTGTTCTACGATTTCCATGCCGAATTGCGCCTACTGATGCGTTCGACCGTGGTGCGCGTGGCTTCCCTCAT
>JBARNF010000477.1:0-4683 GCA_049802835.1 Bradyrhizobium sp. | reverse complement strand
CGTTTCACGTGAAACACGCCTGTGGTCCGGGAGCAGCGTGTTTCACGTGAAACATCTTCCGGCCGTGATCCTCAAGCGCTAGATATCCGACCATGAGCGAACACCTGACAACCTTCGACGTGATTGTGATCGGCGGCGGCCATGCCGGCTGTGAGGCGGCCGCAGTCGCCGCCCGGATGGGCGCGCGGACGGCCCTGGTCACGCATCAGTTCGCGACCGTCGGCGCCATGTCCTGCAATCCCGCGATCGGCGGTCTGGGAAAGGGCCATCTGGTCCGTGAGGTCGATGCTCTGGATGGCCTGATGGGCCGCGTGGCCGATGCCGGAGGGATCCAGTTCCGGGTTCTCAACCGGCGTAAGGGTCCCGCGGTCCGGGGGCCACGAGCCCAGGCCGATCGGAAGCTCTATGCGGCGGCGATGCAGGCGGCAATCGGAGATACGGCGAACCTGGATGTCATCGAAGCGGAAGCGGACGAGCTGATTGTTGTCGACGGTCTCGTCCAAGGTATCAAGCTGGCCGACGGGCGGATCTTGTTCGCCGGCGCGGTCGTAATCACCACCGGAACCTTTCTGCGCGGCCTCATCCATCTGGGCGAGAAGTCATGGCCCGCGGGTCGCGTCGGCGAAGCGCCGGCGCTCGGTCTGTCGCGCTCGCTCGAAGCAGCCGGCTTCCAGCTCGGCCGGCTTAAGACCGGGACGCCGCCGCGGCTCGATGGGACCACGATCGATTGGGCCGCGGTCGAGATGCAGCCAGGCGATGAACCGCCTGAGCCATTCTCCGTTCTGACGGATCGGATTACGACACCCCAGATCCAGTGCGGCATCACGCGGACGACGACCGCGACCCATGACGTGATCCGTGCCAACGTCCATCGCTCTCCGATGTATTCGGGCCAGATCAAATCGACCGGCCCGCGCTACTGCCCGTCGGTCGAGGACAAGATCGTCCGCTTCGGCGATCGCGATGGCCACCAGATCTTCCTCGAGCCGGAGGGGCTCGACGACATCACCGTCTATCCCAACGGCATTTCGACCTCGCTTCCGGAGGAGGTTCAGCTCGCGCTGCTTCCGACCATTCCTGGCCTGGAGCGCGTCAGGATGATCCGCCCGGGGTATGCGATCGAATACGATCATGTCGATCCGCGCGAGCTCGCGCCGACCTTGCAGACCAAGCGTCTGAAGAGGCTTTTCCTGGCCGGGCAGATCAACGGCACAACGGGATATGAAGAGGCGGCGGCGCAGGGACTGGTGGCCGGTTTGAACGCGGCGCTCGTAGCGGGAGGCGGTCAGCCGATGGTGTTTGATCGTGCCAACGGCTATCTCGGCGTCATGATCGACGACCTCGTGACGCGCGGGATCACTGAGCCCTACCGGATGTTCACCTCGCGGGCCGAGTATCGTCTGACCCTGCGCGCCGACAATGCCGATCAGCGCCTCACCGACAAGGGTATCGCCCTGGGCTGTGTCGGAGGTCTTCGCGCAGAGCGCCATCGCGCCAAGATGGACGCTCTCAATGCAGCACGCGCATTGGCGAAGTCGCTCACAATCACGCCCAACGAGGCCGCCAAGCATGGGCTCACCTTGAACAGGGACGGCCAGCGCCGTTCGGCGTTCGAGCTGATGGCTTACCCCGAGATCGGTTTCGCCGAGGTGCAGGCGATCTGGCCAGAACTCGGATCGGTCAGACCTGAGATCGCTATCCATCTTGAGATCGATGCCAAGTACGACGTTTACGTCCGCCGGCAGAGCGATGACGTCGACGCCTTCCGGCGTGACGAAGGTCTGACGCTCGGCGATATCGACTACGCCGCTGTACCTGGGCTGTCGAACGAGGCGCGGGCAAAACTGACGGCAGGCAGGCCATGGACGATCGGGCAGGCCGGACGGATCGACGGCATGACGCCGGCGGCACTCGGAATCCTGGCGGCCTATCTCCGCCGCGAGGCGCGCCGAAGCAAAGCTACGAGCTGAGGGCGTTTCACGTGAAACGATCATCGACATCCGCGGCGGTGGGCATAGACGAAGCGGACAAGGCGACTGCGCTGGAGCTCACTCCCGTTTCACGTGAAACGCAGGAACGCCTCGACCGGTATGTCGCACTGCTTCTCGAGTGGCAGGCCAAGACCAACCTCGTTGCACCCTCGACATTGCCCCATCTCTGGACCCGGCACATCGCCGATTCGCTCCAGCTCCTCGACCTCGCTCCCGACGCGAAAGTCTGGGTTGACCTCGGCAGCGGCGGAGGCTTTCCCGGCGTGGTTCTCGCCTGCGCACTTGCGGAACGGCCGGGAGCCCAGATCCACCTCGTCGAGCGCAATGCCAAGAAGGCGGCCTTCCTGCGCGAGGCCATTCGCATCACTCGCGCGCCAAGCGTAGTGCATTTGTCTGAGATCGGGGATATCGTGGAGAAGTGGAGCGGGCGAGTCGATTGCGTGACTGCGCGCGCGCTGGCTCCGCTACACCAACTCATCGGCTTTGCGGAGCCCTTGGTGAAGAAAGGCGCGAAAGCGCTGTTTCTCAAGGGTCAAGATGTAGAAGCGGAATTGACCGAATCTACTAAGTATTGGAAAATTGAGCCGAAACTTTATCCCAGCCGGACGGGCGGACAAGGCTGGATCGTCGCAATCGATTGCATCGAGCGTCGCAGCTGACCTCCGCTGAAACAACCAATCCAATGGCGATCGCGCATGAGCGTAATTGATCAAATTTATCAAGAGGATAGGGCTCCGCATCCGGAGGGCCATCCGCGAATCCTGGCGCTCGCCAACCAGAAGGGTGGGGTCGGCAAGACGACGACGGCCATCAATCTCGGGACGGCCCTGGCGGCCATCGGCGAGCGCGTGCTGATCGTGGATCTCGACCCGCAGGGCAACGCCTCGACCGGCCTCGGCATCGATCGTCACAACCGCAACTGCTCGACCTATGACGTGCTGATCGGCGAGGCCGCGATGCGCGATGCGGTGGTGCCGACGGCCGTGCCGCGGCTGCACATCGCCTGCTCGACCATGGACCTGTCGGGCCTGGAGCTCGAGATCGGCTCCAGCGCGAACCGTGCCTTCCGTCTGCGTGATGCGATTGCCGGGCTGAACAACAACGTCTCGCCGGAGAACGACTACACCTATGTGCTGGTCGACTGCCCGCCGTCGCTGAACCTGCTGACGGTCAACGCGATGGCCGCATCGGACGCGATCCTGGTGCCGCTGCAGTGTGAGTTCTTTGCGCTCGAAGGTCTGTCGCAGCTCTTGCAGACCGTGGAGCAGGTGCGCTCGACCCTGAATCCGAACCTGTCGATCCACGGCATCGTGCTGACCATGTTCGACTCGCGCAACAACCTGTCCAACCAGGTCGTCGCCGACGTCCGCCAGTTCATGGGATCGAAGGTCTACAACACGATGATCCCGCGCAACGTGCGCATCTCGGAAGCGCCGTCCTACGGCAAGCCGGTTCTGGTGTACGACCTCAAATGCGTCGGCAGTGAAGCCTATCTCAAGCTTGCCACCGAGGTCATTCAGCGCGAGCGCGATCTGCGCGCCAACTGAGGCGCAATGATCCGGGCGGTGTGAGTTGCCCGGACCTCATCCATCAGATGACGGCGCGTCCAGCTTCGACCATCGCGCGGCCCTGCATGATGCGGCGGCAGGGTGGAAGATTGCCGGACGTCAGGGCAGGCGGAGTGTGACGTGAATCCAAGGGAGAAAGCGATGGCGGACGAGTCGCGATCGCGATTGGGCCGGGGTCTTGCAAGTCTGATCGGTGACGTGAACCGCGAGGCGGGCGCGCCGCCGGAGCGGCCGCGCGGTCAGCGCAAGGTTCCGATCGAATTCCTCAAGCCGAACCCGCGTAACCCGCGCCGCACCTTTCCGGAAGCTGAGCTCGCCGAGCTCTCGGCGTCGATCAAGCAGCACGGCGTGATCCAGCCGATCGTGGTGCGTCCGGTGAAGGGCCAGCAGGATCGCTTCGAGATCATCGCCGGCGAGCGGCGCTGGCGCGCCTCGCAGGCCGCGGGTCTGCACGAGGTGCCGATCGTCCCCGTCGACGTCAGCGACAGCGACGCGCTCGAGCTCGCGATCATCGAGAACGTGCAGCGTGAGGATCTCAATCCGATGGAGGAGGCGCAGGGCTATCACGCCCTCGCCAACGAGTTCAAACGCAACCAGGAAGACATCGCCAAGATCGTCGGCAAGAGCCGCAGCCACGTCGCCAACATGATGCGGCTGACCAAGCTGCCGGCCGAGGTGCAGGGCTTCATCGCGACCGGCCAGATCTCGGCCGGCCATGCGCGTGCGCTGATCAACCTGCCGGATCCGATGTCGGCCGCGAAGAAAATCATCGCGGAAGGATTGAACGTCCGGCAGACCGAAGCGCTCGCGCATGAGGAGGGCGTGCCGGAGCGCAAGCCGCAGAAGGCGCGCAGCAGCGGCAATGCGCCCGTTGAAAAGAAGGACGCCGATACCCTCGCGCTGGAGAAGCGTGTCGGTGACGCGCTCGGCCTCACCGTATCGATCAGTCACCGCGATCCCGGCGGCACCGTGCAGATCACCTATCGCAGCCTCGAACAGCTCGACGAGGTCATGCGCCGGCTGGAGCAGGGCTAGTCATTCGTTCTTTAAGTACTAATGACGACGCGCACGCCTATGCTTCCTGGCGCAGCGCTGCGCAAGGTGATCGCAGATCTCTCCTCCGT
>JBARNF010000476.1:0-7340 GCA_049802835.1 Bradyrhizobium sp. | reverse complement strand
GGTAGGGACAGCCGCTGGAATACTGGATGCTGCCCAGGAAGTATTTCTTCACCTCGGCGAGTTCGTAGGCCGGGATCGGGAAATCGGTCATGGCGACGCGCTCCTTGGTCCGGAGCACGACCTGCTGCGCAGGCCGCGACGGATCGAGCGCCAGGCGATCGATGAGCTCGTCGGTCGCATCGCCGAGTTCGCCGACATGGAGATAGTCGAAGCTCGGATAGTAGTCGGGACAAGCGCTGACCGAGGGACCGCCGAGCGCGACCGGCAGATCGAATTCATGCGCCCGCCGGCAGATGTCGTTCATCTGTTGCCGCTGGATGTGCATGCCGCTGACGAACACGGCCTCGGCCCAGACGAAATCGTCCGCGCCCGCAGGCCGGATGTTCTCGTCGATGAAACGCACCTGCCAGGAGCGCGGCAGATAGGCCGCGATCAGCAACAGCCCCTGTGGCGGCATGAAGGCCTGAGTGCCGTCGGTGAGCGGATAGGCATATTCGAAGGTTCCGAACGAGGACGTATAGCGCGGAAACACGCAGAGGATACGCCGTACCGTCTCGATGCCTTCAAATCTCATCGATCGCCCTCGCGACAACCTGCAATTCGTTTACCTTACGGCCAGCGGCGCCGCTTCGCCACCCCTTCCGGAAAAGTTGAGCCGGCCTCCCCTTGCGCGATCCGCTCCTGCATCGCGCCGAACTCTGCGGGGAAACACCGGGGGCCGCGCAAAGGTTCAACGCGCCGCACAGCACATATCGACCATGGTTCCCGACGCGCGCTGCGAGAGACACGACGAACGTCCCTTGGGATGGATGCGCCGGACGTCGCACGCGTGATGCCTTGCACAGCGGTTGCAAGCACCGCAACGCAGGCCCGGACGGCGATCGAGAGCCTCCGTAGTGGAACGGATACCCGATGTCCCGAGCGCCCGAACCGCACGGCTAAAATATTGAAAGATAAAGCAAAGCTCGTCAAGGTTGCATGATACTGGCGTCGCCCATTTAACGCTTTCTCCATGAAGCTTTTGCATAAGTATTAACGAACTAAGTTCTCGGCGTCACAGCCCAGCCCCCTGGTATTGCTACCCATGACCTCCCGTCCGATCTCCTCGAAGACCGCCACGCGCCATTCCCTCGCGGTCAAGCTCTATGCGATCTTCGCGCTGTTCGCCGTGCTGACGGCCGCGATCACCTGGCTGTCGGACTACAATTCGCGGCGCGCGGCCGAGCTCACCAAATCGATCGAGACCTCGAACCTCGCCGCGCTCAACGTGCAGCGGGTCAACGGCCTCGTCTATGCGGTCGTGATGGAATCGCGCGGCGTCTACATGTCGACCGACCCCGCCGTCGTGAAGAAGTATGGCGAAGGGCTGCTGAAGTTCAACGGCGATATCCTGAAGGTCGTCGACAACTGGCAGGCGATCGTCCAGGCCGACGACGCGCAACAGTTCGCAACCTTCAAGAAGCGCATCGAGCAGTTCGTGGAGTTCCGCAAGGAGCTCGTCCGCCGCGCCAACGAGATCAGCCCCGCCGCGGGGCGCGAATGGGGTGACAACGACGCCAACCGCTCGGTCCGTTCCGCGTTGAACAAGGATCTCGACCAGCTCTCCAAGGTCTATGTGGAGCGTGGCCGGAAGATCGGCGAGGACACCGAGAGCGCCCGGAAGCTCTCGCTTGTGCTGACCGTGCTCGGCGGCATGATGCTGCTGCTCGTCGTGACCGGCGTCGTGATCATCGCGCGCTCGATCGCCCGCCCGCTGTCGCAGATCACCGACACCATCCGCCAGGTCGCGACCGGCGCCGAGAACGTCGAGGTGCCGCATGCCGACCGCGCCGACGAGATCGGCGAGCTCGCACGCGCGATCGGCGTGTTCCAGCAGGCCATGGCGCACAACCGGGATCTCAACGTCCAGGTCTCCCAGGATTCGGAGATCCGCGAGGCGCGCGCGCGCCACATCGAGACTGCAGTGGAGCAATTCCGCGTCGCCATCGGCGGTGTGATGCGGACCGTGACCGAGAACGCGATGGCGATGCGCAACACGGCCGAGGCGATTACCCGCCTGACGGCCGATGCCAGCCACCGCGCAGTCACCGCCGCCGGCGCCACGTCCCAGGCCTCGACCAACGTCTCGGCAGTCGCGAGCGCGGCCGAGGAGCTCTCCACCTCCGTCGAGGAGATCGGCCGCCAGATCCGGCAATCGGCCGGCGCGGTCGAGCAGACCGGCCAGCGCACCGTGAAGTCGATCACCGAGATCGAAGGCCTCGCCGCCGCCACGCAGCGCATCGACGGCGTGCTGACCCTGATCCAGACCATCGCCGAGCAGACCAACCTGCTGGCGCTGAACGCGACCATCGAGGCCGCCCGCGCCGGCGAAGCCGGCCGCGGCTTCGCCGTCGTCGCCCACGAGGTCAAGGCGCTGGCCGGACAGACCGCCAAGGCGACCGAGGAGATCAGCGAGAACGTCGGGCTGATCCAGGCCTCGACCAAGACCGCAGTCGACGCGGTCCGCGAGATCGGCGACGCGGTGCGTGGCATCAATGAGATCACCTCGAACATCTCCAACGCCATTCAGCAGCAGGATCAGGCCACCCGCGAGATCTCGGTCAACGCCCAGTCGACCGCGCAAGGCAACCAGACGCTGGTCATGAACATCGGCTCGCTGCGCGACGCCATCGGCGACACCTCGACGGCGGCTGCCTCCGTGCTGTCAGCCTCCGGTGACCTCAACGCGACGGCGCAGACGCTCGCCGATGAGGTCGAGAAGTTCTTCCAGAACCTGCGCGCGGGCCCGTCGACCGGTCAGCAGCTGCGCAAGGCCAGCTGACACGGCTAGCTGACAAGGCGGGCTGAGCGGGCTGAAACGGCTGGCCGCCCGCCGGGGCCATGACCCGGTCGCGCAATTCGCCGGGGCCGGTGATCCATCGCGCTCGGGGTTCCGTTTCCTTGCTTTCGGAGAGCCCCGGTGCACCAGACCGCCAAGACACTGCCGTTCGCCTGCGAACCAGCCTGCATCACCCAGGACGACGTCGAGGCCGCCATCCGCACCATCCTCACCTGGATCGGCGAGGACCCGTCGCGCGAGGGCCTGGCGGAGACGCCGGCACGGGTCGCGCGCGCCTACAGGAGCTATTTCGCCGGCTACGAGCAGAACCCCGAGGATTATCTGCGCAAGACCTTCGAGGAGACCGCCGGCTACGACGAGATGGTGCTGCTGCGGAACATCCCGTTCCAGAGCCATTGCGAGCACCACATGGCGCCGATCATCGGCCGGGCCTGGGTCGGCTATGTGCCGCGCAACCGCGTCGTCGGTATCTCCAAGCTCGCCCGTGTCGTCGAGGCCTATGCCAGCCGGCTGCAGATCCAGGAGCGGATGACGGCCGAGATCGCCAACCTCATCGACGAGGTGCTGCAGCCGCAGGGCGTGGCGGTCGTGATCAAGGCGGCCCATCACTGCATCAGCTCGCGCGGGGTCAAGAAGCAAGGGGTCGATCTGACCACCAGTCGGATGCTCGGCTGCTTCCGCACCGATCCGATGAGCCGGCAGGAATTCCTGGCCATGGTCAATTCCGACCTGAAGGACTGACGGGCACAAAAATTCGCTGGTCCGGTGATCCGGCCGTCTGTCCTGCCCGTTCCCCAGGGGATGAAGCATGCGTGCCGGAGATCATGGCAACACGACTGAGAGCAGCTGGATTCGCGCATTGGAACGTGGCATCGTTCCGGCGCCGGTTCGCGCGTGCTTCAGGTGCCACGATCCGGGCGAGCGCGAGCAGAAGGCCGAAGGCGACTGTGGACTGGGCGGAACTGATCGGACGCGTCGCATCGCGCGGTGACCGCGAGGCGTTCAGGGCCCTGTTTGATCATTTTGCGCCTCGGATCAAAGGGTTCCTCATCAAATCGGGCTGCAATGCAGACCAGGCCGAGGAGATTGCGCAATCGACCATGGTGGCGGTGTGGACCAAGTCCGGTCAGTTCGATCCGTCGACGGCAGGCGCTGCCGCCTGGATCTTCACCATCGCGCGAAATCAGCGGATCGACGCCGTGCGCAAGGCCTCCCGCGATGGCCGGCTGAGCCGCGAGGTGGTGCTGGACGATGAGGCCGACCCGACGCCGGCAGCGGATCAGATCGTGTCGCGTGTCGAAGACGCCACGCGCGTGGCGGCCGCGATCGAAAGATTGTCGGTGGAGCAATCCACCGTGATCCGCCTGTCGTTCATCGAGGAACGGCCCCACTCGGAAATCGCGGCGGTGCTCGGCTTGCCGCTTGGTACGGTGAAATCACGAATCAGACTGGCGATGAATCGCCTGAGAGAGCTGCTGGACGACGCAACATGACAATCAGCCATCACCCGCCGGAAGACCTGCTGGCCGACTTCGCCACCGGTGCGCTCGACGAGGCCGAAGGGCTGGTGGTCGGCGTCCATGTCGCGGAATGTGGACGATGCCGGCGCTTCGTGCGCGCCGTCGAGCAGCTCGCCGGCGCATCGCTCGACGCGGCCGATCCGGTCGCAACAGGCGCGGACGCATTCGACGCCGTGATGGCGCGCATCGACCGCCGCCCGGAGAGTGCGCCTCGCGTCAGCGAGGTCGCCAAGCACGATCCCGAGCTCGCCGGCCTGCCGGAGATGGTCAAGCGCTGCAAGATCGGCAAGCGCCGCCGCGTCGCGCCCGGTATCAGCATGCGCCCGATCCTGCTCGCCGGCGCCGGCAAGTCGCGCGCCTTCCTGCTGCGCTCGGAGCCCGGCGCCCGGATGCTGGAGCACTCGCATTCCGGCAATGAGCTGACCTGCGTGCTGAAGGGCAGCTTCAGCCATCTCGGCGGTCGTTACGGGCCCGGTGACTTCGACTACGGCGACGACGAGGTCGACCATCGTCCGGTGGTCGGCGACGAAGGCCCCTGCCTGTGCCTCGTGGCCATGACCGGCGATCTGCGCATGCACGGCCTGCTCGGCCGCATCATCAGCCCGTTCGTCCGCCTCTGAAGATCCCTCCGCGATCGACGGGGCCCTATTGCGATTCCGCCGTGTTCGCAGCCCCGCCGATGAAATCACGGCCGCGCTGGTGTGAGCCGTCCCTCCCGTCCTGAACGGCGCGCCCGGCTTGCTGGCCGGGCGTCGATCGGTCATATCTTGGGCAGTTCCATCCCGCCCCTCCGCCGATCCCAGACCGGAATGCGCCGCCCATGACCGCCGCCGTCGTCGCCGTCTTCACGCTCGCCTATGCCGTGGTGGCGCTGGAGCACCCGCTCCGGATCAACAAGGCGGCCACCGCTTTGGTCGGTGCCGGCCTGATGTGGACCATCTACGCGGTCATGGGCGGGACGGCGCCTTCCGTTGCGGCCGAGCTCAACGAGTCCGTGGCCTCGACCGCCCAGATCATCTTCTTCCTGATCGGGGCGATGACCATCGTCGAGGTCATCGACGCCCATAACGGCTTCGAGGTGGTGACGTCACTGATCAGCACCAGGAACCAGGTCGCGCTGGTCTGGCTGGTCGGCTTCGTGACCTTCTTCCTCAGCGCCATGCTCGACAACCTCACCACCGCGATCGTGATGGTGTCGCTGATGAAGAAACTGTCCGGCCGCGACGAGGACCGTCTCGTCTTCGCGGGGATCATCGTCATCGCAGCAAATGCCGGCGGCGCGTGGTCGGCGATCGGCGACGTCACCACGACGATGCTGTGGATCGGCGGCCAGATCACGCCGCTTGCGATCATGAAGGCGGTGCTCATCCCTTCGCTGTTGAACCTGCTGGTGCCGCTTGCGGTTGTCAGCTTCACGCTGCGCGGCAAGCAGCTTGCGCCGCCTGCGAGCGCCGGCCTCGCCTCGACCAGCCCGATCCTGCCGTTCGAGCGCAATTTGATGTTCTTCATGGGCCTCGGCATTCTGGTCGCCGTGCCGCTGTTCAAGGCGGTCACGCATCTGCCGCCGTTCATGGGCATCCTGTTCGGCCTCGGCCTGCTGTGGATGGTCGGCGAGATCATCCATCGCGAGAAGGCGTCCGAGCAGAAGCAGCGCCTGACCCTGGTGCATGCGCTCGCCCGGATCGACATGCCCTCGATCGTGTTCTTCATCGGCATCCTGCTGGCAGTCGCGGCGCTCGAGCACACCCACATCCTGCAGGCGCTGGCGCAATGGCTCGACCGCAGCGTCGGCCGGCTCGATCTGATCGTGATCGTGCTCGGGCTGGCCAGCGCCGTCATCGACAACGTGCCGCTGGTCGCGGCCTCCATGGGCATGTACAGCCTGACCCAGTTTCCCCCCGACAGCTTCCTGTGGGAGTTCGTGGCGTATTGCGCCGGCACCGGCGGCTCGATCCTGATCATCGGCTCGGCGGCGGGCGTCGCCGCGATGGGGCTCGAGAACATCCACTTCTTCTGGTACGTGCGGCGGATCAGCGGCCTCGCACTGCTCGGCTATCTTGCCGGCGCCGCGGCCTACATCGTCCAATACAATTGGATTCACTGAGCGGACAGGATCGCATGGGCTGGTCGTGGCGCATCCTTGCAACCCTCGCGACCACCTTGCTGCTCGGCGTGGGCGAGGGCCGCGCCGACGACGCGACCAACCGGAGCGGCTACGCGCTGGGCTCCGCAAGCTGCGGCGAGGCTCCCCTCGCCTTTCCGCGGCTGCAGATCGACATGAAGGCCGGCTTCTGCGCCGGCCTCGTTGCCAGCCGCGAGGACAGCCTGAAGTTTCCGCGCAGCATCGTGCAGATTCCCGGCCGTCCGCTATTCGTGATCGCCGACATGGGCGGCTGGGGCCATGACGACGGCCGCCTGCTCATCCTCGATCCCGCCGCGCCCGCAGGCCAGCGCATCCGCGAGGCCGTCACCCGGTTATCCTATCCGTTCGGCCTTGCGGCCGGTCCTGATGGCCGGATCTATGCATCGACCGATACGTCGATCTTCCGCTTCGATCCGCTCGCCGCAAATCCGCAGATCACGATCGAAACCATCATCCGCGACCTGCCCGGGCGCCGCCTGACCCTGCCCGACGGTACGCGCATCGCCGAGAGTGCGCACCCGCTGAAGGCCTTTGCCTTCGACCGCACCGGACGCCTGTTCGTCAATGTCGGCTCGCACAGCGACAACTGCCTGTCATCGGCGCCGAGCCGTTGCGCGGCCGGCGAAGGCGCTTCTCCGCTCGCTTCGATCTGGCTGTTCACGCCATCGGCGGGCGGCGTGTTTCCGACGCTGACATCCCGCGATCCCGATCCGCCTCACGTGGTCTTCGCCCGCGGCCTGCGCAACTCGATGGCGCTGGCGCTGCATCCGCGCTTTCCTGATCCCGGCACCGCCTTCCTGCAGGGCGAGAACGCGCGTGACCTGCAGGACCTGTTTGC
>JBARNF010000475.1:0-11196 GCA_049802835.1 Bradyrhizobium sp. | reverse complement strand
TACATCTCGCCCTACTTCGTCACCAACGCCGACAAGATGCGCGTCGAGATGGATGACGCCTACATCCTGATCAACGAGAAGAAGCTGTCGTCGCTCAACGAGCTGCTGCCGCTGCTCGAGGCCGTGGTGCAGACCGGCAAGCCGCTGGTCATCGTCGCCGAGGACGTCGAGGGCGAGGCGCTGGCCACGCTCGTCGTCAACCGCCTGCGTGGCGGCCTGAAGGTCGCGGCCGTCAAGGCGCCGGGCTTCGGCGACCGCCGCAAGGCCATGCTGCAGGACATCGCGATCCTGACCGGTGGCCAGGCGATCTCGGAAGATCTCGGCATCAAGCTCGAGAACGTCACGCTCGCCATGCTCGGTCGCGCCAAGAAGGTGATGATCGACAAGGAGAACACCACGATCGTCAACGGCGCCGGCAAGAAGGCCGACATCGAGGCGCGCGTGCAGCAGATCAAGGCGCAGATCGAGGAGACCACCTCGGACTACGATCGTGAGAAGCTCCAGGAGCGTCTCGCCAAGCTCGCAGGCGGCGTCGCGGTGATCCGCGTCGGCGGCGCGACCGAGGTCGAGGTCAAGGAGCGCAAGGATCGCGTGGATGACGCGATGCATGCGACCCGCGCGGCTGTCGAGGAAGGCATCCTGCCGGGCGGCGGCGTCGCCCTGCTCCGGGCTTCCGAGCAGCTCAAAGGCCTGCGCACCAAGAACGACGACCAGAAGACCGGCATCGAGATCGTCCGCAAGGCGCTCTCCGCCCCGGCCCGCCAGATCGCGATCAACGCAGGCGAGGACGGTTCGGTCATCGTCGGCAAGATCCTGGAGAAGGACCAGTACGCCTATGGCTTCGACAGCCAGACCGGCGAGTATGTGAACCTGGTCTCCAAGGGCATCATCGACCCGACCAAGGTGGTTCGCGCCGCGATCCAGAACGCCGCCTCCGTGGCTGCGCTGCTGATCACGACCGAAGCCATGGTCGCCGAGCTGCCGAAGAAGAACGCCGGCGGCCCCGCGATGCCTCCGGGCGGCGGCATGGGCGGCATGGACTTCTAAGAAGTTCGACCTCCGTCACCACAACAATTGCAAAACCCCGGCAGCGATGCCGGGGTTTTCGTTTATGCTGAAATCGTCGAATGGCTAGCCTTGGGTTCGGGCTTATGCCACACGCGACGCCACTTGACCCGCCGCGCACCGCTCAGTCCCGTAGCCCGGATGAGCGACAGCCTGCGCCTGGAGGGCGCAGGCGATAGCGACATCCGGGGTCTCACGCGCCGTGTCGGTGAACCCGGATGTCGCTCCGGCCTTCGCCCTGCGGGCGCAGGCCTGCACTCATCCGGGCTACGGCACTGACGGAGACGATGATGCCCCGCTTGCGCGCCCATCCCGACGAAGTGCTCCGCGAGGAATTCCTCATTCCTCTCGGCCTGTCTGCACGTGCGCTCGCGAAGATGCTGGACGTTCCGCCCAATCGCCTCACCGAGATCATGCGCGGCACCCGCGATGTCACGGCCGACACCGCGCTCCGGCTCGGCCGCTATTTCGGCACCGACCCGCGCTTCTGGATGAACCTGCAGACCGCCTACGATCTCTCGAAGGCGGAGCAGACCCAGAACTACAAGAAGATCGTGCCGCGCGACGCCGCTTGAGCCATCCACACCTGCGGGCACAACGGTACTGTCGGATCGAAGCGTTATGTCCGTCGTCTACTTCACCATCGTCCCGATCCGCTCAGAACGAAGCTTGCCGGGCTGGCCTCTCTCGCCGTTCGCGGTCGAAAAGAAGATCAACCCGGCGCGGCCGATGACGTCCTCCACCGGAATGAAGCCCATCTGCGACATCACGCGGCTGTCGGTGGGGTTGTCCCGGTTGTCGCCGAGCATGAACAGCTGGCCCGGCGGCACGACCTGAGCATTGGTGTTGTCGAAAAAGCCGTTGTCGACGCAATCCAGCGTCTCCCAGCTCACCCCGTTCGGCAAGGTCTCGCGCCAGCGCTTGGCGCGCTCGGTGCTGCCCCCGCCACAGGCATCGGCTCCAATCACATCCTCCAGGCGCTCGCGCGGCACCGGCTGGCCGTTGATGAAGAGCACACCCTTCTTCATCTGGATGCGATCGCCGCCGACACCGACCACCCGCTTGATATAGTCGGTCTTGCCGTCCTTGAGCCTGAACACCACGACATCGCCGCGCACGGGATCGCGGCCCCAGACGCGCCCCGAAGCGGGCGGCGTGGACGGCCAGGACAACGGCCACGTGTAGCGCCCCCAGCCATAGGTGAATTTCGACGCGAACACATAGTCCCCGACCAGCAGGGTCGGCATCATCGAGCGCGCAGGGATGCTGAACGGCTGATAGAGAAAGGTGCGGATCAGCACCGGCGAAGCCAGCAACAGGCACAGCAGCACGAAGCCCGCGATGAAGATGCCCGCGATCGCCCACCACGGCTCGCGTCGAGCGCTGATTGCGCCGGCCTCCAAGCTCGTCATCACGTCCCCCATTCGATCTTACCGAAATGATGACGGAACGCCGCATCGCGCGCAATCGCAAATTGTGCGCGATGCGGCCGCTTCATCCCCGGCGGCGATACATCACATGCTCCGAAGAAAATAAGAGGCCGCCCGTGGGCGACCTCTTATTTTGCGAGAGCGACAGCGCCGACGCCCTCAATCCTTGAACGGATCGAACTCGCCGTCGCCAGCCATCACCACGGCGAACGGCCGCAGCGTATGCACGACCTTCACCGAGCCGGCGTGCTCGGCCAGCACCTCCGGCAGACGGCGATAGGCCATCGGGCTTTCGTCGAGGTCGGCGCCGATCAAGGTGACGCCGCGGCCCTGCAGCCATTCGTCCATCTCGGCGCGCGTGAAGCGCCGCTTGGCCTCCCGCCGACCGAACAGCCGCCCGGCTCCGTGCACCGTCGAGTACAGCGAGGCCTTGGCCTCCTCCGACTCCACGCCCTCGATGATGACAGCATCGTCGCCCATCGAGCCGCCGACGAAGCCACGCTGGCCCGGAAAGGCCGGCGTCGCGCCCTTGCGCACCACCCACAGATCACGCCCGTCGTGGGTCTCGCGCCAGGCGTAGTTGTGGTGGTTGTGCACGCTGTCGGTGACCGCGCCGCCGATGATCCGGCGCACGCGCTCGGTCACCCACTCGCGGCCCGCATAGGCGTAGCGCCCGGCGAGCTGCATCGCGGCGATGTAGCGCTGCCCGATCTCCGAGTCCTCGTCGACGACGGCGGGCGGCACGTTCATGCCGTCTTTGCCGCCGGCCGCCTTGAGGTAGCGCGTCGCCGAGGTGTGGCCGAGACCACGGCTGCCGAAATGCACGCCGATCCAGACGAAGCCTTTCTCGTCGCGCATCAGGTCGACATAATGGTTGCCCGAGCCGACCGTGCCGAGCTGGCCTGCCGCCTTCTGCCGGTACTCGCCCATGTCGGACATGCGCCACGCATCGGCATCGTCGAGCAATTCGTGTTCGACGCGTTCGGCATTCTTGCGGCCGACGCCGAACGAGATCACCCGCGCCACGTCCTTGATGATCGTGCCGACCTTGTCCTCGATCGCGCTGAATTGCGTGTCGAGCCGCACCGCCATGTTGCCGCAGCCGATGTCGAAGCCGACGCCGGAGATGCTGATCTGCTTCTCGTAGGCGATCACGCCGCCAACCGGCTGGGCATAGCCGAGATGGCCATCCGCGCAGATCACGCCGGCCACGGCATTGCCAACCGCCATGCAGTTCTTCATCTGCGCAACGGTCGCGTCCTCGTGGCTCCCGAACACCTTCAAAGGGCTGTTCTGGTACTCCGCCGCCTGCGGCCGGCTGGCGACCGTGTCGCCCAGCGCCTCGGCCTCACGCGCCAGCTGTTCCTTGCGCGCGGCCTCGCGGAACGTGCACCACAGCGGCATCGATCGCTGCCCGGGGCGCTCGACCCGCGCATCAGGGTCGAGTCCGGCCTCGATTGCCAGCTGTCTCGCGCGTTCCTGGTAGGGATCGGCTCTCATGTGATCCTCCTCTCTCATTCGCATGCCGGACACCTGAGCGCCGACGCGGCGCTCACGTAATCAGCTCGCGCGACGTCGGGTGGCGCGAGCCGGGTTGTGCAGGCAGAGAGATGGATCGGACGTGGGGTGTCCCGGATGCGGACTGGAGCCTGGCGGATCGTCTCTCTGGCCTCGAAGGCAGAGGGACGCCCCGCTGCCTCGTTACGCTGCTAGTTGACTATTCTGGGGCATCGCGTTGCCGGTGGAGACCGCCGGCACGCGCAGGACCAGATCACGGCGCCGCAGTTGCGGCAGCGCGATGTCCTTGATCTGGCGTGGGCTCGAATGCGGCATGGGTCTCTCGCTGGCGGATATCCGCCGATGAAGTTGGCGCGTGCTCTTACAGGATTTTGCAGGTTTGTAAAGTGAGCGGTGCGCTGGTGGCAGAGCGCAGCCCAGGTGAATGCATCGATGGCCGATGGACCGGTCCCGCATGTCGCTTCGCGCATGCGGGCTACGTGGTGCGCCGATACATCACGTCGGTGCGCAACACATATTTGCGCCCGCGCGTCACCGGATCGCCGCGATGCCAGATCGGGTGATGGAATAGCAACGCCATTCCTTGCCTCGGAGTGACGCGAAACTCGCCGCCGATGTGGGCACCACCATGCTCGTCTCTGAATGACGTCGCTCCACCATCGAAATCGTCGTTCAGATAGATCATGAACGTGAAGAAGCTGCGCTCCCCGGTCTGCCGCTCGAAACAGCCATCAAGGTGCCAATCGAACAGCTGCCCGACATCATAGCGGTAGAGCCGCAGCCGCTCGTTCAATCCGATGGGTGTCCACTTCTTCTGAAAACGCGGTGACAACTGGACCGACAGGCGCTCGTAGAGAGCTGCAGCCCGGTCGGGATCATCGATCATGACCCGGTCGTTGTTCCGCACGTCCTTCATCATGATCATGCCCATGGGCGTTGACACCGGCGCGTCTTCAAAGCCGATCGATTCACCAAGCCGGACGTATTCGTCGCATTCCATGGTCGAAAGGAAGCCGGCCATGGTGCCGACGTTCTTCGCTCTCCAGGTCAAATCAGACATTCAAAGCTCCTGCTTCGCGAGCGGGAGGCCGCCCCTAGGCGACCTCCCTGAGTTTCACACAGTCTCCACCGGCTTCATCCGCACCAGCCCCGTCAGCAGCGCATCGAAGCCCGCGCCGTCGCCGGCGTGAAGATCGATGCGGCCGACCTTTTCGACCAGGCGCTCCAGCGACTCCAGCTCCTTGAGCCGCAGCAGCAGCGGGTTGTCCTCCATCAGCTTGGCGGTGTTGAGGAGCGAGCGCGTCGCCGCGGTCTCCTCCTGGCGGCGGATCAGGTTGGCCTTCGCCGTCCGCTCCGCCTCCACCACCTTGTTGACGAGGTCGCGGATCTCGCCGGGCAGGATCACGTCCTTCACGCCGAGCTCCGTCACCTCGATGCCGGAGCCGTCGAGCCGCGCGCGCACGTAGTCGCGCAGCTCCGCGTCGAGCGCAGCCTTGGCCGCCAACACCTCGTCGAGCGTGCGCGAGGCCACCGCCTCACGGATCGCGAACTGCACCAGGCGATACAGCCACGCGTCGACGTCCGGCGTTGTCGCCGCCACCCGCTCGGGATCGACGATCCGCCGGAACGCCGTCAAGGTCACCCGCAGCGCGATGCGATCCTTGGTCAGCATCTCCTGTGCCGTGATCTCGAGCGCCGAGGGCCGCAGGTCGAGCCGCTTGACCTCGATCTTACGGCCGACCGCCCAGAAGGCGTGCCGGCCGGGCGCGAGCCGCTCGGTCAGCCGGCCCTCGACGTGGAGCAGGCCCGCCTCGTGGTTCTCGACCACCACCTCGGTCACGATGCTCGGCCGGTTGCGCTCGATCATCGCCAGATGCCGCGCGCTCACGCGCACGTCGCTGGCAATATCAATGCGCTCAACCTCGACCGCGGTGGCGACCTTCCAGAACACCCGCGTCTGCCAGGGCGTCAGCAGATGCGTCGGACGGCCGTCGAGGCTGACGATCGCGATCTCGTTCGCGCCGGTCTCGACCGCAACGAACAGCTCGGCAGCGAGATCAGGCCGCGCGGCCTTCAGCACCGCGTAGCGCTCGGCCGGATATTCGGCGCGCACGACGTCGAAGCGCTGCACCGTCAGGCGGCGCAACGGATCGAACAACGCATCGCGACCGGGGCCGAGCACGCGCGCGAGCTGGCCGTCACGCCAGACCAGCGCCCGCTCGCCATCCTCGACCGTCACGGTCTTGGTCACAATCTGCCAGCTCATGGCACACTCCTTTTTTTCGCAGGGCTTCGCGCCATGCGTCTGTGACGCCCGGCCGCAGCCGGGACGTGGTTTCGTGGTCAAAGGACGTGAGGGCCGGACGGCACTTCCTGCGTGAACCAGCGGACCGCGGCTTGAGCGTCGAATGACGACGGGCGCACGCGCGCGGTCGCGCGAGCAATAAGCCCATGCGTCCTTGCGCAGCCTTCCCGGCAGCACGCGACGCGGTATCCACCGCGGCACAGAGCCGGTTCTGCAGTGTCTGGATCTGGTCGAAATGCCTTGCGGCAGAACGGCCGGACCGCGACTGAAGCGCGCGTCCGGTCCTCGTCAGAGGCGATTAGTTGTTCAGGCTAAACCGAAGCGCTGGAGCGGGAGTCGAACCCGCGACCCGATGATCATGGTCACCTGCTCTACCCAACTGAGCTATCCTTTGTGTGTCGATCGGAATCGAACCGATGCCTTCGGGTTTCCCCCCGATGCTCTCCATGAGCTACGACGCGCATCTTCTCTTCAAGCGGAATACGTCACCGGAGACCGGCACGCACCAGTCGGGATCTCAACGAGCCCGAACCCATGGCCGAAGCGAAGGACGCTGCAAATAGATCAACTAATAGATCATTGCAAGTCTTAGTTCGCGATACTTTCGAAATGAGACGAGCGATGTGGCGCGAATATCATAGATATGGTCGTTTTGCCGCAATCGCGCCACGCCACAGTCACCGTCATTCCGGGGCAAGGCCGCAGGCCTTGAACCCGGAATCTCGATCTTGTCTTGCGTGATCGTCTTGCGTGCCGCTGCAACAACTTCGAGGTTCCGGGTTCAATCGTCAACGCGCAGCCGCTTCGCGCCTGCGCATTGACGATTGCCCCGGAATGACGGCGGATCCGCTCAGCCCGTTCGAACGTTGTCGGACCTATCAATGAGTTATGCCGTGCCCGCAACATCTACAGATCGTATCTTATGGACCGGCACCAAGGCTCGGCGCCGGTCCGCTGATTGTCATCTCTCGAGCTCCACATCCCAATAGAGGTAGTCCTGCCATGTCTCATGCAGGAATCGCGGCGGGAACAGGCGCTGCGCGGCCATCAGCTCGTGCCGCGTCGGCTCGAACGGCAGCCGCCGCGGCTGGAGGCGACGCCTATCCTTGCGCGCGTTGCAGGGGCTGCACGCCGCCACGATGTTGGTCCACGATGTCTCGCCGCCATCGGCCCGCGGCACCACGTGATCGAACGTCAGCTCGCCGTGGAGATACCGGCCGCCGCAGTACTGACACTGGAAGCGGTCGCGCAGGAAGACGTTGAACCGCGTGAACGCGACCCGCGCCGCCGGCCTGATATAGTCGCGCAGCGCGATCACGGACGGCAGCCGCATCGTGACACTCGGGCTGCGTACGACCTGATCGTACTCCGCGACGACGACGTGAGACTCGCTGACGACGGCCCTGATTGCGTCCTCCCAGCTGAAGACCGACAGTGGGAAGTAGCTCAGCGGCTGGAAGTCGGCGTTCAGAACGAGCGCCGGGTTTGTTGCTGACATCGTCGACCTCCTCTTACGGCGCGGGTGATATTCTCAGTGAGCGTCCATGACGGAAAAGCGAACCCGCCAATGCGCGTTTTGACCGCATTCAATCAGTCGACGAAGCCTGAGCCTCCGGCTGAGTTCGGTTGATGTAGTCGAGATAGATCTGCCGCGCCCTCCCTTCGGTGACGCCGCGGCACGCCATGACGATGCGCACGAAGGCAAGCGCCACCGGCGAGGTGAACGCTCGGGCAATGTCGTACGTCTCGGCTTCCGGGCTGGTGTTCCGGGTCATCAGACCCTCCGCTGTGTCTTGCGGAGGGTGAGGTCCCGCCGCCGGTTATGCGCTTGCTGGAATTCGGAGTCCCGATCGGGTCAGGGACTGCACGAGATAATTCGGACCCTGACAGGCGACGCGCATGCCCGACCCATCGCCCGACCAGCTAAACGGTCGTTCGTTGGCGGGGGCGTTCGCGAGATGTGAGCGTAGGCTCAACACGGTCGTGGTCCTCGGAGAGCGCCGACAATCATCGGCGGTCGATTTCGATGGGGCAGTCCTATGCACAGAATTTGCCGGAGCCGTCAAGGCCGGATACCAGAGCCGAGAGCGGCGGCCGCTTGCGACGCGGCGGATTTGCAACAATCAGGACTGCTCGTCGGGCAAATCAGTTGCGCGTTTTCGCCAGCCGCAGCGGCGCCGCCGCTCCGATCCGAGACGAAAAACGTGTGCGCCGAAAAACTCATTTGTCGAATGCGGTCAATGAGTTCAGCACCGCCGGCCATGGACCCGCGCATTCTTTTGTTTCCAAAAATCAGAAATCGTGCATTCTGTGCCCGTCCTGCCCTCATGAGAGGGGCGCTTCGCGGTCGTCACGAACGTGGAGGGCGGGATGCGGTGGGCGTGTCGCCTCGCAGCGTGACCTCGGGTCATGCCGACGAACGAGGCGATGCGCACGGTGAAGTCGTGATGTCCTGATACCCCGATGCTGGTATCAAGGTCGTGAGAGACGAGTGCTCCGACCGATGGCGGCCAGAAAGCCCGGCGCGCCAGGGAGACCACGTATAAGCCGTCAGACCATCGCGCGGGGAATGCCGGATGATGCGGCTGAACCTGTGGTGACTGCCGCCTGCTTTCTTTGTTGCAGGCGGGCCATGGGTGAGGCCCTCACCCGGCATTCCCCGCGCCCTCTCGCTGATCAGGAGGGCGGTTCGACAGCCAACACTCGGGCGTCATCCGCTGCGAGAACGCCGGGCCATGTCCAATGCTGTTCGAGGTGTGAAGCGAGAGGCTCGCACCCCGCGTAGGGTGGGCAAAGAAGCGAACGCGGCAACGCCGCGTCGCATCGTGCCCACCATTCGGAAACAACGGTGGGCACGGCGCGCCAGCCGATAGCGATCGCGAGGCTCCCACCGTACACGCGCCTTTGCCCCCCTACGAGAGCGGGCGGCTCCGGATGGACATGCGGAATGAAGCAAAGGCCATGAATGAAGCGACGGCAGGATGCCGCCTGCCCTGCCCCATCTCAGTCGATGCGCGAGAGCACGGCGAGCTTGCGGATGCCCTTGTTCTTGTAGGCATCGAGGAACGCGGAGTAGTCGCGAAACGAGACGCAACCGTTGGAGTCGCCGTTCGGCCCGAGCATGAAGGTGTGCGCCAGCAGGCCGTTGCGGCCGTGGATCGCATCCTCGCCGCCGATCGGGTTGAGCCGCAGCGCCGGCACGCCGTGGAACAGCGCCTCGCGCGGTTTCAGCTCGTAGATGTGCGGCGGCGTGACGCCGCGCATCTTGATCTTCTCCGACCGTGGATTGTCGAGATTGTCGCCGAGGCCGGAATGCGCCTCGAGCTTGGTGCCGTCGGGCAGGTACACGGCCTTGGCCGAGATGTCGTAGACCGCAGTGCTCGTGTCATAGGGCGGCCGGCCGCCGCCGGTCGGATCCTTGGCGATGGTCGCGGTGATGTTGGCGTCAGCGGAGGCATAGGCGAGCAGCCCGCCATCCTGGTTCTCCGGCTTGCCCCAGAGCTTTTCCTGGATCGAGTGGCGTTCGCCGGTGATCGAGAGCACGGCGGCCTTGGCGCGGTCGGTCATCGACCGCAGCGAGAAGCCGTTCTTCGACGCGCTCGCTTCGGCGCCCTGCGACGGCGTCGTGGCCTGCGCGGTCGCCGGCTGCTTGGGATTGGCCAGCGCCAGTTGCATCGGCGGCCGGGCGTCCTTCTTCGGTGCTTCAGTGACCTTCGGCGCCTCGAGCGGTTTGGGCGCAGCCTCGGCGAGCCTCGGCAGTGGCGGCGTTCCGCTGGCGGCGTTGGAGGCCACGCCCTGCGGCACGGCCGCACCGAAGCGATCGTTGAACATCTGCGGCGTGATGGCGGCGACCGTCACGGGGGCCGCGACGTCGGGGAATGCCGCGAAGGCATCGCCCACGGCGTCGGAGGCGCTGCGCGCGGCAAGGCGCGGCGCCGGACGAACGATGGGCTCCTCGTGCTCCGCGCTGCCCAGCGTCGGATAAGCATCGGCCGCGATGATCTTGGTATAGACCGTGACGGCGCAGCCTCCGATCAGGCACGCGACTGCCACGCCACCGATCAATTTGTGAGAGAACGCGATCAGGGAAGATTTCCTGCGGTTTCGTGCGGTCAACACAACTCGACTGTTACTCATTCACTCACGCCCGAACGAATACTCGAAAACTCTCACTCGATGCGCCACGGACACCCGCTTTGCATCTCGCAGAAGCACAGAGCTTCATTAAGGCGACTTTTAGTTAAATGCGGATTAAGTTTTGGCAGACTAAGGGCGGGTTAACCATGAAGGTCTGTTTTGCCGGAAAAGAGGGCAAAAACAGGGCGAAACCGCGTTTCCGCCGGAGAAGACGCCCCCGGACAACTCCGGTCTCGCAGCCCCGATCGCGCGCGCAGATCCGTAGAAAAACGCAAGCCGCGTTAAGGATTGAGCTCCGGCGGCGGGGTGCGATCGATGACTTCGCGCTTCGGCTGGCTGACCGCGTAGAACGCGTAGGTCTCGATGGTCAGCGGGCCGCGGCGGCGTTCGGCCTCGCCGACCTTGACGATGCCGGTAAAAGTATTGCTCACGTAGAACCGCAGTCCAATCTGCGCTTCGTCCAGAAACAGCAGTGTCCCCGCCAGTTGTTTCGGATCGGGCTCGGGGAAATTGACCCAGCGGATGCGCTGGATCGGCTGCAGCACGCAGGTCCCCGGCGGCAGGTAGAAGGACAGCCATGCGGTGGTACCATAATCCATCGCGAGCACGCAGGAGGCGCCGGCGCGAACACGGGCCGCTTCGATCGCGGCGGCCAGCGGACGCCAGCCGACCCCGACGCTGCGCACGGTGGCGTCGCGCCGATAGCCGGACAACCAGCCGGTGTTGGCCTGCACGATCAGC
>JBARNF010000474.1:0-1922 GCA_049802835.1 Bradyrhizobium sp. | reverse complement strand
CCGATGCAGCACTTCAAGGCGTCGTTAGATTTTCTGAGGCCGAGGCGCAGACGCGGAATTGTCGGGCTGTTGGCCGCGCCAGAGGCTCTGTTCACCGGACTTGCACGTTCGAGAGAGCTGTCCCTGCTGCAGCCGCAGCGATGGGCACGTATCCTGATCGCCTTGGCTGCCAAGTTTCTGAATCTGCTGCCGTCTCGTCTGGCCTTCCTGATCCTCATCTCGTTCGAGATCGGGCAGCTTCGCGGCAGGCGTCTGCTCGAACGCGCCTATCAGGTCCATGTGGCGTCTCGGCTGGCGCGGAACCCCGGTCAGCAATTTTCGGGATGGCTGAGGCGGTACTTTCCGGTCGAGTCGGCCGAGCTTCTGCTCAGGATCGGAGCCGATCGTGAAGCGTATGATCTGGTCGTGCAGGATCGGCTCGCGGCCCGGTCGCTGGACTTGGCGAACATGATGGTTCGCTCGCTCTTCGAGCTTGGAGAGTTCGATAAGGCGCATCGGCTGGCCTCGCCGCTGGCTCTGCGAGGAGGGTCGGAACTGGAGTGTCATCTCGCCTTTCTCAAGGGTATGCTCGAGATCATGGCGGGCAACGAGGCCGGGGCGATTGAAAGCGTGTCAGACGCGTGCCGTGGAGTCCCCGACTACATGCGTCCTCATCAGAACATGGCGTCGCGGCCGGCGCAGAACTACCATCCCAATCCTCTCGACTTTGCCTGCGGCCCCGCCGGCAGGCTATTCGATCTTTGCAACTTCGCTGGCCAGCGTGTGACTCACGTCGGCCGGGGCGATCTCGGCATCGGCCTGTTCGCAAGAGCGCTTGCGGCGCAGTCGGAGCTGCGCGGCAAGGGGGCGCCAGCAGTGTCGGCGGAAGTCAGCCACCTGCTCGGCAGGCTCGGCATCCCGCTGGACCAGTTGCGGGTCCTTCCCGAGGAATGGACGACCCAGATCGGTCACCTCGGCATGCTCGACATCCTGTTCCGAATGCGCGACCTGGGGTGGTGGTCGGGAAAGCCGCTGATCGTCGTGCGACCGGACTTCGTTGCCAACAGGACGTTTTTCCGGCTGTTCGAAAGCTATGCCGAAGTCGTGGTGATCGGAGAGACCGTGTCCCACGCCGTCGGCGAAGAACTCCTGTCTTTGCAGCGCTGGTACGGCATGAACTTCAATGTGTTTCAACTGCCCGACGGCAAGGTCGTGCCATGGCAGGAGGCCGGGGCGCTTGCTATCGTGCAGTGGGAAAAGGAAGGCCGGGGCCATCCTTTGCGCGACGAGTATGACCGCATCTTCGGATCGACGCCGAAGGTGCAGGACGATTTCCGGCGGATGCGCGAAGCCTGGGGCATGAAGCCGGACGACTGGTATGTGTGCCTGCACACCCGCGACGCTTCGCACTATTCCGAGGTCGATGGCACCGGGCAGACGCATCGCAACTCGCCAATCGAGACTTACCTCGATGCGATCCGCTCGATTGCCGCCAAGGGCGGCTGGGTGATCAAGCTCGGCGGTCCGAATTCGCCCAGGCTTCCGCCACTCGACCGCGCAATAGACTATCCGCTGAGCGACTTCCGCTCCGAATTGATGGACATCTGTCTCATTCGGAACGCGAGGGCGTTTATCGGCACGACCTCGGGATTGACGAACGTTGCGATCAGCTTCGGTGTTCCGAGCGCGCTGGTCAATTGCATCACGACGGATCCACAGTTGTGGAACAGCGATGTACGTTTCGCGCTCAAGCCGGTGCGTCTGGCCGATGGAACGATGCTGACCCAGGCACAGCTGACGTCGAATCCGTGGCGCTGGCGCTTGTTCGATGCCGGCGTCCTCTGTCGCACCGGCGCGCAGCCGCACAGCAACACGTCCGACGAAATCTCCGCGGTTGTCGAGGAGGTGGAGGCTTTGGCGTCCGGACGCGAGCTGGGGTATGA
>JBARNF010000473.1:0-25963 GCA_049802835.1 Bradyrhizobium sp. | reverse complement strand
CCGGGATCGCTCGCCACGATCGCGAACAGGTCGTTGTCATTGGCCATGGCGGACTTCTTCTTCGACTCCAGCACCAGCACCGACTGCACCGACTGGTGATCGCATTTGCGATAATGCTGCGGGCCCTTGGTCAGATCATATTGCAGTCCCTCCAGCGCCGCGACGACCTTGTCCGTCTCGGTGCCGCCGGCGGCCTGCATGGCCTGCAGCAGCGAGCCGACGCCGGAATAGCCGTAGGCGCCGTAATCGGTCGGGATCGCGCCGCCATTGGCGGCCCGGAACGCCGCGTTGAATTCGGCCGCGGTCTTGTTCTGGGTCTCCAACCCCCAATAGTAATTGGCGCCGCCGACGACCCCCTCGAATACGTCGGGACCGACCGCAAGGCGCTGATTGTGCAGGATCACCGGCACGACGATCTTCATCTGCTGCTTGATGCCGAAATCGACCGCCTGCTTGATCGCGTTGGCCTGATCGCGGCCGAAATTGCTGATGCACAGCACGTCCGGGCGCAGCGACATCAGGCGCGGCATGAAGGTCGAATAGTCGGCGGCGCCGAACGGGTGCAGGATCTCGCCGACGCTCTCGGCGCCGATCGCGGCCTGGGCGCGCTTGAAACCGCGCAGCATCTCGTGGCCATAGGCATAGTCTGCGACGAGATGCGCGACCTTCATGCCCTTCTTGATGGTCTGGCGCGCCACCGCCGCCGTGGTCATATGCGGGTTCAGCGCCTCGTGGAAGGTATATTTGCTGAAGTCCTTGGCCTCGCTGATCGTATCGGACTGGCTGATCGACACGTAGATCACGCCGCGTGCGCGCGTAACCTCGTTGACGGCGAGCTGGACGGCGCTGGAGAGCGCGCCGACGACGGCATGAACCTTGTCCTTCTCGATCAGCTCGAGCGTCCGCGTCGCAGCCTCGCCCGCATTGAGCTTGTCGTCGCGCACCAAAAGCTCGACCTTGCGGCCGGCGATGCCGCCCTTGTCGTTGACCAGCTTGACGGCCAGCTCGGCGCATTTGACCTGGTCGCGCGCCTCCGCCGCGAACGGTCCGGTCAGCGGCGTCGGGAAGCCGATGCGGATGGTGTCATCGGCGGCGCGACCCAGGCGCGGCATTGCGAGGCTGGCGAGACCTGCCGACATTCCCATGAGCGCCGTTCGCCGGGACAGTCCCCGTCGCAGCTTCGTGTCGCGCCTTGGCATGATGTTCTCCCTGAATGGTATGTCTCAAAATCGCCCGAGCGCCTCGAGCACCCGCGCGGGCGTGATCGGAATTGCATTGATAGATGCACAAAATGGCGCGAGTGCATCATTGACCGCATTGAGGACGCAGGCCGATGCCGCCGCGGTGCCGGCTTCGCCGCAGCCCTTGGCGCCGAGCGCGGTGTCGGCCGTCGGCGTCTCGACATGCGCGATCACGATGTCGGGCATCTCCATCGCCATCGGCACGAGATAATCGGCAAGCGATCCGTTGAGCAACTGCCCGGTGTCGCCGTAGCGGCATTCCTCGAACAGCGCAGCCCCGAGCCCCTGGACGACGCCGCCGCGCACCTGCTCGTCGACGAGCATCGGATTGATGATGCGGCCGCAATCCTCGACGACGAAATGCTTCAGCAACTTGATGAATCCGGTGTCGACGTCGACCTCGACGTAGCAGCCCTGTATCCCATTGGTAAAGGCGAAAGGATAGCCTTGCGGCGCGAAATGATGACTTACCGTGAGTTGTGCCTGCGTGCCCGGCGGCAGCGTGTCGGAACGGAAATAAGCGATCCGCGCGATCTCGGCGATCGCCAGACGCGGCTGTCGCGTCGCCGCGTTGACGACCTCGCCGTCGATGATGTCGAGCGCCGCCGGCTGCTCCTGCAGCACCAGCGCGGCGATCTCCAGAATGTTGGCCTTGAGCCGGCGCGCAGCCTGCAGCGCGGTCTCGCCGCCGATGCCGGCGCCGCGGCAGGCCCAGGTCGCTCCGCCATGCGGCGTCACCTCGGTGTCGCCGGTGATGACCTTGACGTGCTCCTGAGCGAGGCCGAGCTGGTCGGCGACGATCTGGCTGATGATCGCTTCGGTGCCCTGTCCCTGCTCGGTCACCGAGATCGCGCAACGCACCTCGCCCGACGGAGTCAGACTGATCGTCGCGCCATCCTGGGAAGAAATGCGCGCACCGCCGACGCCATAGAAGGCCGGGCTCGGATTGGTGATCTCGACGAAGGTTGCAATGCCGATGCCGCGATGAATGCCGCGCTGGCGCAGCTTGGCCTGCTCGGCCCGCAGCGCGTCATACTCCATGATGTCGCGCAGCCGCTGCAGACAGGCCTGATGCGACAGCGCCTCGAACCTGTAGCCGCTCGGCGACACGGTCGGATAGGCGTCATCGGCAATCACGTTCTTCGCCCGGATGGCGAGCGGATCGAGGCCGACACGAACGCCTGCGAGATCGACCATGCGCTCGGTGACTGCGCAGGCAATGGGATGTCCGACCGCGCGATATTGGCTGGTCTGCACCTTGTTCTGGAACACGACCTCCAGCGCCGCGCGATAGGACTTGAAATCATAGGGCGCGCCGATCAGGCGGATGACCTGGTTGCCCTCGACCACGCTGGTGCGCGGATAGGTCGAGAACGCCCCGATGGCGGTGGCGTCGTGCACGTCCATGGCGAGGATCTTGCCATCTGCATCGATGGCCATACGAGCCCGAACGTGGTGATCGCGGGCGTGGATGTCGGAGACGAAGGACTCGATGCGATCGGCCACGAACTTCACCGGACGGCCGAGCATGATCGAGAGCCCGACGACGGCCATATCCTCGTGATAGACGTGGAGCTTCAATCCGAACGAGCCGCCAATGTCCGGCGCGATCACCCGTACGCGCGCCTCCGGAATCCCGTAGTGACGGGAATAGAGGTCCTGGAACTGGTACGGCGTCTGCGTGGCGTGATGCACGGTCAGCATGCCACCGTCGGGATCGAAATCCGCGACGATGGCCCGCGGCTCCAGCGTCACCGGCGTATGGCGGCCGAAGCTGAAGTCCTGCGCGATCACATGCGCAGCCGCGGCGAAAGCCTCGTCGACACCGCCGCTGTCGAGCTGGGTACGGAAGCAGATGTTGGATGGGCTCACGGGATTGACCCGCGGCGTCCCAGCCTGACGCGCCGCGTCGAGATCGACCACCGCCGGCAGTTCCTCGTAGTCGATCGAGATCAGCTCCAGCGCATCCTCGGCGAGCGCCCTGCTCTCGGCCACCACGGCCACGACGGCCTGCCCGGCCCAGACGACGCGGTCGAGCGGCAGCGGCAACTGCGGCTCCGAGGTCATGCCCTTGAAATGATCGAGCGTTCCGGTCCACGGCGTGCAGATCTTCGCGAGATCGCCGCCGGTCGCGACCAGATGCACGCCGGCAAGCGCGCGGGCAGCATTGACATCGATGCTCGTGATCCGCGCATGCGCATACGGGCTGCGCAGGAATGCCGCATGCAGCATGCGCGGCAGACGAATGTCCGTGACGTATCGGCCGCGCCCGGCCAGCAGGCGCTTCGCGTTGGGACGCGGCACGGAGCGGCCAATATAGGAGTTCGGACGATCGAGCGAGGTGAGAGGCGCACTCATCGCGGGGATGCCTCCGGATCCCGCGACGCTTTTGCAGCGCGGGCGTCAGCCACTGCAGCAATCGCATCGACGATTGCCTCGTAGCCGGTGCAGCGGCAAAAATTCCCGGAGAGCGCATCGCGGATGGCCGCACGGCTCGGCTCCGTGAGGCGGGACAGCAGCTCATGGGCATTGATCAGCATGCCCGGCGTGCAGAACCCGCACTGCAGTGCATTGCGCCGATGAAATTCGGCCTGCAGGTCGGCGATGACGCCGCTTTCCGACAGTCCCTCGATGGTGTCGATCCGCGCGCCGTCGGCCTGCACGGCAAACATCAGGCAGGCGTGGACGGCGCGACCATCGAGCTGCACCAGGCAGGCGCCGCAGGCGCCCATTTCGCAGCCGGCATGGGTCCCGGTCAATTCGAGCTGACTGCGCAGGCAATCGACCAGCGTCTCACGCGGTGCGACCGCGCAGGCGACCTTGCTGCCGTTGACCACGAAGCGGACCCGCACCGTCTCCTCGGCCTCGTCGATATCGCTGCTCATGCCGCCTCGCCCATCCGCCCCAGCAGCCGGCCGAGCAGCACCCGCGCCAGATGCAGGCGCATGGCCGGCGGCACATCGTCGCTTTCGGGCGGCGCGAGATCGCCGTCGAGTGCGGTCTGCGCCGCCGCAATCCGCCCGGCATCGATACGGGAACCGCTGAGTGCCGCCTCGGCCATCCTGGCACGGGTCGGCACGTTGCCGACCGAAAAGAACGCAATGCGGATGGCCTCGATCACCCCGTCCTTGCAGGTCGCCAGCATGCCGCAGCCGACCAGCGCATAGTCGCCGCGACGACGGGCCAGCTCGTCAAAGCAGATGCGCTGGTTGTGGCGAAACAGCGGAACGAAAATCGCCGTCACGAGCTCGCCTGGGCCGACCGCCGTTTCAAACAGATCGATGAAGAAGTCATCGGCCCTGACACGGCGCCGGCCGGAGGCGCCCGCAATCTCGATCTCGGCATCGAGCGCCAGCATCATGGCAGGAAATTCGGACGCCGGATCAGCCAGCGCGACGCTGCCGCCCAGCGTGCCGCGATTGCGAATGGCAGGATGTGCCACGAACGGAGCCGCCGCCCGAAGCAACGGGGCGAACTCGGTGATCAGCGGCTCGGTCAACATCTCGCAATGACGCGTCAGGGCGCCGATCCGCAGCCATTCGCCTTCGCGTGTCACGCCGCGCAGCTGTTCGATGTGGTTGATGTCGATCAGAATTCGCGGCGCCTGCAGGCGCAACGCCAACGCGGGGACCAGGCTCTGACCGCCGGCGATGTAGCGCGCATCGTCCTCGCTCCGCGCGTGAGCGTCGAGCGCCTCGTCGACCGTGCGTGCACGAAAATAGCTGAAAGCCCGCGCTTTCATCCGTTTCCTCGCTTCGGGGCCCATCAGCCCGGCCTGCCAGATTTGTGACCATCTGGTCTCAAAAGAGTTGCACGGCCCGCCCGCTCCGGTCAACCGGAAATGAACGATTGGTCACAAATCTGCTTTCGGCTATCTAATGCGACAGATTTGAAGTTCCGATCGTTTTGCCCGCACTTGATTGAAAGCATGGCCCGGACCACCAAGAGAGAGAGCGCTGGCAAGGCCGCCGGCCGTCGCCGTCCTCGACGGACTTCGAAACCCGGCGCTCAGCCGCAGGGACGGCGTCGCAACATGCGCGCGGCCGACCGCGAGCGGCTGATCCTCGACGAAGCGATCCGCTTCTTCGCGGAGCGCGGCTTCGAGGGCCAGACCAGGGAACTGGCCAAGCGCATGGGCATCGCGCACTCGGCGATCTATCGGCACTTTCCCAGCAAGGAGGCCCTGATCGAGCGCGTGTACCAGGAGGTCTATCTGAGCCGCTGGTCGCAGGATTGGGGCGCGCTGATCCGCGACCGCAGCCAACCGATGCAGGCCCGGCTGACCGGCTTCTATCTCGACTACGTCGCGCGCGTGTTCGAGTACAACTGGGTCCGCATCTTCGTCTTCTCCGGAATGAAGTCGTTCGGCATCGCCGGACGCTATCTGGATCTGGTCCGGCGTGAGATCATCGAGCCCGCCGCAATCGAGCTGCGCCACGAACTGGACTTGCCGGACACCCGGACCTGCCCGCTCGGCGACCGCGAGACCGAGATGTTCTGGGGACTGCACGGCCGCATCTTCTATCTCGCAATCCGGAAGTTCATCTACGAAACCCCGGTTCCGTCCGACCTCGACGAGACTGTACGCGACGCGATCCAGCTGTTCCTCGACGGCGCGCGACTGGCGCTTCCCCGACTCCTGCAAGATCGTGAGCCTGACAGGGCGTCATGATCGGAGAGTTCCGGAGCGATGGCTCTGGAGCGTAACAACTCCATGTCGTGAAAATTCCCATGTCGCGCACTCTCTATATAGAGCGTGAACATAGGGCGTGATCCCTCAGTCACATCATGCATCGCAACTGCGCGAGCCGTTCTCGATGCAGGTTGTATGACACCGTCGCACTACCGGTTGCTCATGACATCGAACGCGTTCGCGACGGCGCGCGATCTCTGATGCAGCTCACACGACGTGCATGGCGATCAGCCTGAGGTGGCACCGTTGCAACTTGACGCGTTGAGCGACAAAAGTTATCGTGGTTGAGTATTTCGATCTTTTCTATTTTATATTTTGACACGAAACTCATTGAAGCAGCTGAACCACATCGACTGGTCCGCACACACAAGCTTGACGACCAGATTGTACGGGCCTCTACGCCTGATCGAGCCGACAAGAGCACGGCTATAACCATCATATCGCGATCCTTCGGTCGCGGTCCTCTTCGCTACGTCGTTGCCAGCCTGTTAGTTGCGGAGCGAGACGTGATTGATCAAGCGATGATTTTCCTCCGCGATCTGCTCAATACGCAATTGATCGGACCGGCAGTTCCGGGGCACGCCACCCCTGCCGAGGATGCCGTCATTTTCCTGGACGGGGACAAGACCGATCCGATCTCGTTCCGGATGGGCGCCGTCACCACCATGCTGATCAATGTCGAGCAGGAACCGATTTTGCGGGCGGCCAATCCGTATCAGCGGCTGGGCGCAGACGGCACCGCGTATCGCGTTCAGCCCGATGTCCGCCTGAACATGCGTGTTCTGTTCGTGGCGCGCTTCAAGCAATATGAGCAGGCGCTATCGCGGCTGTCGCAGATCATCGCCTTCTTCCAATCGCATCCGGTGCTGGACCGCCAGACGACGCCGAACATGCCTGCGGATATCCCGCAGCTGGCCCTGGAGCTCGTGACCCTTCCGCTCAGCGAGCAGAACGATCTGTGGAATGCGTTGCGCGCCGCATTCCAGCCCTCCCTGCTCTATCGCGTGCGCATGCTCGTCTTCGAGGACCGCCAGGAAGAGATGACACGGCCGGTCTCCGGCCCGCCCGAACGGAGGCTGGAACATGCCCTCGGCCCCTCTCTTTGACGTCCGTGTGACTCACGACTACTACGCCGATCTGCGCTGCGGCGATTTTGCGATCGTGCCCGCCGCGGCGACGGAGGCGGCCATGACGCGGCTGCGCCTCACTTCCAAAAGCTTCGCGGACCGCATCCGCATCTATGCCGAGCTCGATGCCAAGGGCGAGATCATCGCCGCGGGCGCAGCGCCGCTATCGCTTGATTTCGCGCTTCAGCCTCGCGGCTCGCGTTATGCAGCCATCACCAGACTGAGCGAGATCGCGCAGCAGCCCGCGCCTTTGTTCACCAATGATGGCGTCGCGGCGGCGGATCCCCTGCCGCTGCGCCTGACCACGCGACGCGCACGGACCAGCGAGAGCCTGGTTGTATCGACGCCGGCCAGCACCGAGCCGTTCGTGCTCGCCGGCACGCCGCTCGACGGCACCACGGTTGCGGATGTCACGGTCACCGGCGCCGGTCCGGTCAAGAGCCTGGCCACGGGTCCGAAGCGCATCACGGTCGACACCTCCGCGATGACGCGGGGCAGCGCTTTCCAGGTCTCCTATCCGGTGCGCGCAACGACGTCGCGCGGGGCGCTCGCCGACATCGCGCTGACATTGGACGCTCCGCTGCTCAAGCCGACGCCTGCGCCACGGGCCTTCGTCGTCCCGTTGACGTCCGCGAACAGCCGGTGGGCCTATTACGTGGTCACGGACTTTTCCGGCGACCTCTCGACCCTGACCGTGGTCGATGCCACCCCCGGCAATGGTCCACGCGCGGTCACCGTTGCCGACGCCGGCCGTGTCGAGCTGACCGCGGCAACGGCCGGCACCGACCCGGTCGGCGCGGATCTGATCGGGCGATATCCGGGCCGGCGCGTGGTGCGACTGCTGTCGGACTCGTCGGTCGCAACGCGCGACACGCCGCTCGGCGCGCTCGAGCTGCGTCTCACCAACACCGCCCTGATCGCGCGCCTGCCCAATCCACCACCCGATCGCCTCTTGCTGCTTCAGACCGATGCGGCGTCGCCGCGCCAGATGGTTCGCTACCAGGTCATACCGCTACTTTCGAACTGATTGCTTTCACCTCTCCTCACCACGTTCCGAAGGTGCATTGTCATGCCGATCTACAAGACCCCGGGCGTCTACGTCGAAGAGATCTCAAGACTGCCGCCATCCGTTGCCGAGGTGTCGACCGCCATCCCGGCCTTCGTCGGATACACCGAGAAGGGTCCGGCGATGGCGCGGATCAGCTCGCTGCTGGAATACAACGCCACGTTCGGAGGCGCCAAGCCGACCGCCTTCGTCGCCTCGACGGCGACGGATCCTGCCTCGGGACTGCCCACCATCGCGGTGGTCGATCCGGCGGCCGCAGCAGGACCGAGCCCGGACCGGCTGCTCTATTACGCGGTCAGTCATTACTTCGCCAATGGCGGCGGCCCCTGCTATATCTTCTCGCTCGGCGACTATGGGAGCTCCGTTGCCAAAGGCGATTTCAGCAAGGCGCTCGACCTGCTCGCATTGGAGGACGAGCCGACCCTGATCGTCCTCACCGACGCGGTGTTGCTGGCGGCGAGCGACTATTTCGAGATCGCCCAGGCCGCACTCAGCCAATGCGCGCGGCTGAAGGACCGCTTCACCATCCTGGATGTGCCGAAGGGCGATGTCGCGGCATTCCGCAACCAGATCGGCGTCGACTACCTGTCCTATGGCGCCGCCTATCATCCGTACCTGCGTACGTCCCTGACCTTCGCGGTCGACGAGAGCAAGGTCCAGGTCAAGATCACCGACGCGCAGGTGCCGCCGACCATCAAGGAAGCGCAGTTTCCGGCCAACGATGCCAACGGCCTGATCGTCTCATTCCAGGGCGCCGACGCCACGACGCCGAAGGTCCAGATCGTCGGCGGCGACAACGCCCAGCCGATCGACATCTCCATCGTCAATGGCAAGCCGACGCTGGTCATCACCAATGTCGCGGGCGGCAAGACCGCCAAACAGGTCGTGGATCGCTGGACGGCCGTGAAAGCCGGCCTGCCGTCCGTCGGCTTCGACATCCGGATGCAGGGCACCGGCTCCGCCGCGTTGCAGCCGACGCCGGCCGGCGATGGCGCCGATCTCGTCAAGGTTGGCGGCGGTGCGCCGCCGACACCCGCGCTCGGCGACATCAAGCTCACCGACACGGCGCGCTACAACCAGATCAAGGACGCGCTCAGCCGGCAGCGCGTGACGTTGCCGCCGAGCGCCGCCATCGCGGGCATCTACGCCCGCGTCGATCGCGACCGCGGCGTCTGGAAGGCCCCGGCCAATGTCGGCGTGATGGCCATGGTCAGCGTCGACAAGAAGATGACGGATGCGGACCAGGAGCTGCTCAACGTCGACCCGACGGCCGGCAAGTCCGTCAATGCAATCCGCGACTTCACCGGCAAGGGGACCATCGTCTGGGGCGCCCGGACGCTCGCCGGCAATGACAATGAATGGCGCTACGTGCCGGTCCGGCGCCTGTTCATCACCATCGAGGAGAACACCCGCAAGGCCTCGGGCTTTGCCGTGTTCGAGCCGAACGATGCCACGACCTGGCTGAAGGTCAGGGGCATGATCGAGAGCTATCTGTATTCGCTGTGGGAACGCGGCGCGCTGGCCGGCTCGACGCCGGAAGCGGCCTATTACGTCAATGTCGGCCTCGGCAAGACCATGACGCCGCAGGACGTGCTGGAAGGCCGCCTGATCGTGGAAATCGGGATCGCCGCCGTCAGACCCGCCGAATTCATCGTGCTGCGCTTCATGCACAAGCTGCAACAAGCCTGATCGATATCGACAGATAAGGGAGCGCACACATGGCTGTCAGCGCCAGCGAAATCAAGGCCACCTATCCATTGCCGGTCTACAACTTCCGCGTCGAGATCGGCCCCAATGCGGTGGCGTTCTCGGAAGTGTCGGGATTGTCGATCCACTACGAGGTCACAACCTTCAAGGAAAGCCCGACCGGCGGCGGCAGCGCAGGTCCCAGAATCGTCCATATGCCGTCGCAGCCGCAGCCGGTCAACATCACGCTCAAGAAGGGCGTGGCGCGCAGTGCCAGCGTCTCCGCGCTCTACAGCTGGATCAAGACCGTTTCGCTCAACCAGGTCGAGAAGAAGGACGTCGTGATCAGGCTGTGCGACGAGCAGGGCAAGCCGGTGATCAGCTGGACGGTCATCAACGCCTTCCCGACCAAGCTCGACGGCCCCGCCTTCGACGCCAAGTCGAACGAGGTTGCCGTCGAGTCGCTGGAACTCCGCGCCGATGCCATCACCATGACCGAAGCGTGATATCAGCAATGCCCGACGACAAGGCGACGCAGAAGCTGCTCTACCCGCTGCCCGGCTACAATTTCCAGGTCGCGGTGGATTCGGACTCGGCAAGCTTCGTCGAGGTGTCGGGTCTTGCGAGCGAATACGAGACCGTGACCTACCGGCACGGCCTCAGCCGCTGGGAAGGCGAGGACGTGACGCGCTTTCCCAAGCGCAGCCATAGCACGGTGACGCTGAAGAAGGGCGTGATGCCGGGCGGAAAATTCCTGTCGCAATGGCTGACGGCGGATCCGCCGTCGGCGCGCGCTGTCGCGATCAGCCTGTGCGACGAAACGGGCACACCGGTGGTGGTCTGGCACATCAAGGAGGCGATCCCGGTGAAGCTCGCTGCGCCAGGCTTCGACGTCAACAGCACGCAGATCGCCGTCGAGACGATCGACCTGCTCGCTAGTGGAATCTCAGTCGAGTATCTGTGACATGCCGGTCAAGGACCTCCCCTTAAGCTTCCGCTTCGGCGTGGTCTTCTTCGTCGGCGGCCTCGTGCCGAACCCGATCGACATCCGTTTCCAGAAAGTGTCGGGCTTGGGCGCGACGGTCGCGCTGAAGACGCACGCGGAAGGCGGACAGAACCTCTATGCCCACCGCTTTCCCGAAACGATCGGCTACCAGAACCTCGTTCTGGAACGCAGCGCGCCGCTGATCTCCCCGCTCGATATCGAGTTCAACATATCGCTGTCGCTGTTCAAGTTCTCCGCCTCCAACGTGCTGGTGACATTGTTAGACGACAGCGGCGTGCCGACGGCGGGCTGGATGTTCCTCAACACCTATCCGGTGCGCTGGGCGACCTCGGATCTCGATGCCGCACAGAACGGCGTCGTGATCGATACGATGGAGCTCGCCTACACCCGCATGCAGATCATGAGGCTCTGAGCCATGCCCGTCGAAATTCGCGAGCTGATCATCCGTGCCGTGGTCGATGCGCACAAGGCCGACGAGCGCAACCACGCGCCGAACGGCCCGGCGTTCGACCGCGACGCGCTGGTGCAGGCCTGCGTCGACGAGACCCTGCGCATCCTCCGCCGCGAGAAGGAGCGCTGACCAATGGGCTTTCCCGACCTGTTCAAGCTCGAGAAGCTGCAGATCGCCGCCTTCACCGATGCCAAGCGGCAGAAGAGCAAGGAGATCGAGGGATCGCCCTTCGTGGCGATGTTCAATCCGCAGACCCTGAGCCAGACCAACAGCAACCTGTTCGAGCCCGGCAAGGCCGCAGGCGGCGCCGAGCAGGTCGCGACCTTCATCCGCACCCAGCCGAGCGCGATCGAGCTCACTTTGCTGCTCGACGGCACGGGCGTCGAGGAGATGGGCCTCGTCAACCTGTTCTCCGACACCAAGACGGTGAAGGATCGCATCGACAACTTCCTCGCCGTCGCCTACCAGCCGCAGAGCAAAACCCACGAGCCGAGCTATCTGAACCTGAAATGGGGCAAGTTCAGCTTCAACTGCCGGCTCACCGGCGTCACCATCAACTATACGAGCTTCGAGCGCGACGGCTCGCCGTTGCGCGCCGAGCTCATGCTGACGCTCACGGCCGATGACGACGTCGCCAAGCAGCAGTCCCTGCTCGCCTTCACCTCGCCCGACGTGTCGCATGCACGGCTGGTCCGGGGCGGCGACACGCTGCCGCTCATGGTTCATGAGGTCTACGGCAGCACGGTCCATACACCGCGGGTCGCACGCGCCAATGGCCTGAACCATCTGCGCGGCCTGGAGGCGGGCCAGTCGTTGCTCTTTCCGCCGCTGTCGCGCTAGGAGCCGGATGTGCCGGACGGCTTCACCATTCCAACCATCCTGGTCGCCGGCAGCGCGCTGCCGCCCAGTTTCGCGCCGCTCTCGATCGACGTGACGCACGCGGTCAACCGCATTCCGCTCGCGGTGATTTCGATCCACGCCAAGGGCGCGGTGGCGGACGAGGCGCCGCTGATGGCCGGCGGTCCGTTCAAGCCGGCGGCCGAGGTCGAGATCAAGCTGCGCAGGGCCGGCGAAGAGGCTGTCAGCGTCTTCAAGGGGCTCGTGACCGCCTTCTTCGTCCATACGCGCGAGGGCCTGCCGACGCTCGACGTCGTGGTCAAGGACAAGACCGTGAAGCTGACCGGCGCTCGCCACAGCCGGATCTGGACCGACACCGCGGACAGCGACGCGATCCGCTCCATCGTGGGCGACGCGTCGCTGACGGTGGACGACGTGCCCGACACGACCCCGCAGCACAAGACCCTGGTGCAGCATGATTGCACCGACTGGGATTTCATCCTGAGCCGTGCCGATGCGCAGGGCCTGGGGGTCGCGGCCTTCGACGGCAAGGTGTCGCTCAAGAAGCTCGCGGTCGATGGCGAGGCGGCCCACAGCTTCTCGCTCGGGCTCGATCCGATCACCGATCTCCATTTCGAGCTGGACGCCGCGAGCCAGGCTCCGAGCGTCGACGGCGTGGCGTGGGATCCGAAGCAACTGGCTCCTGCGGAGCCCGCGACGGCCGACATGCTCAGCTTGCCGCAGGGCGAGATCGGGACCGCGACAATCGGCGATGAACTCGGCATGGCGCCGGTTCGTCTCACCCATATGGTCCCGCTTCAGCCGGACGAAGTGAAAGCTTGGACGAATGCGCGCGCAGCGCGCGCCCGGCTGGCGCTGATCCGCGGCCGCATGTCGGTCGCCGGCCTTCCCGGCGCCAAGCCGATGGATATCGCCGAGCTGGCCGGACTGGGCGATCTGCTCAACGGCAAGGTGCTCGTCACCGGCGTCCGCCACCGGCTCGACTCGCACGGCTTCTCGACCGACCTGCAGTTCGGCCTCTCGGCCGAGCCCGCCGGCCGTCTGCCGGAACTCGCCAACATGGAGGCGGGCGGCCTGCTGCCGCCGATCTCGGGCCTCCATCTCGGCACCATCGCCGACTCCTCCGACGAGGACCCGGATGGCGAGAGCCGCATCCAGGTCAACGTATCCTCCGTCCTCACCGAGCCGCCGAAGCCGCTGTGGGCGCGCATCGCCAGTCCCGATGCCGGCGACAAGCGCGGCATCTGCTTCAGGCCGGAGCCCGGCGACGAAGTGCTGGTCGGTTTCCTCGGCGGCGATCCGCGCCATCCCATCGTGCTCGGGCGCCTCTGGGGCAGCAAGAACAAGCTTCCCGACGGTTTCACCGACGCCAAGCAGAAGGGCATCATCGGCAGGAAGGATACCCGCGTCGTGCTGTCGGAAGCCGACAAGCCGTCGATCACGATCAGCACGCCGGGCGGGCGGACGGTCATCCTCGACGACGATGGCGAGAGCATCACGCTGTCGGACAAGAACAACAACAAGTTCAAGCTCGATGCGAAGGGAATCACGATCGACTCGGCCAAGGACCTGATCATCCAGGCCAAGGGGTCCATCAAGATCAAGGGCAGCACGATCGACCTGAACTGATGTCAAGCGGCGTGCGGGAGGACGAACATGCGGAGCTTCAATTCACACCGGGCGGATCGGACATGACCGCGTCAGCCGGCTATCTCGGACGCGGCTGGGCATTTCCGCCGCAGTTCGGTCCCAGCGGATCCGACATCGCGACGGTGGCGGGCGAGGACGACATCGCCCAGAGCCTGACGATCCTGTTCGGCACGGCGCTCGGCGAGCGCGCGATGCGGCAGGATTTCGGCTGCGACCTGTTCCGCTACGTGTTCGAGGAGATCGACCAGACGCTGCTGACTTCGATCCGCGAGGCGGTGTCGGACGCGATCCTCTACCACGAGACCCGCATTCGCCTCGACGGCGTCGATGTCGTCGCCGACGGCCAGACGCCGGGCCTCGTGCTGATCGCGATCCGCTACACGGTCCGCGCCAACAATTCCCGATTCAACATGGTCTACCCCTATTACCTCAATGAGGCGGTGAGAGCTGCGCCGTGAGCGATGTGATCGTGATCGATGGCGACATGGCCAACTTCCAGCCGAGCTTCGGCGCGGCGAAGGTGGTCGTGCGCCCGGGTCGGATCACCGCGAGCGGCAAGGCGCGGGTCGCGGGCAAGCTCGCCTGCGTCGTTGGCGATGAGAAGAGCGTGACGGTCGCAGGCTGCCCGTATTCGGCCGGATCCTATTCGATCCCGGGCACCGGAACGCTCACAATCGCCTCCCTCGCTGCGAACCAGCAGGCCAAGACCTGTCAGACGAACAGCAAGAAGCTGCTGCTCAAGGGCGGCTCCTTCACCGCGCGCTTCACCGTCTCGGTGCCTGCGATGCAGCCGCCGCCGGGCCCCGGCTCGCCGATTCCCGATCCGACAGCCACCTATAGCGGCAGCGGCAGCTTCGTTGCAGCCGACACCACCGTGAAGGCGGGTTGAGCGATGGCGCAGCAGCCTCCCACCGAGATCCCCTCGCCACGGCGTGACGGCACCAGCCAGCTCACGCGGCTGCAGGCCACCCGGATCATCTCCGACCGGTACCCCGACGGCGTCGGCATCGACGAGCGGACGACACGCGATCTCCTGGCCTTCTTGCGCGGCTATGTCGAGAACCTGGTCTACTACGATGCCGACAATCAGCCGGCCGGCGACTGGTCGGGTCTCCTCGGCGATCTGACCGACGATCAGATCATGGCTTTCCTCGACAACCCGGCGGCGGCCTCCGACGACAGGCTGCGGCGGCCGCATTTCGTGCTGCTGCTGGCCCTGTTCAGGCTCCTCGGCACGGCCAGGGACGCCTTGAACGGCCTCGTGCCGCGTCATCTCGACTACTACTATCGCGACGTGCTGCGGCTGGCGCCGAAGCCGCCGATCCCGGACCGCGTCTTCGTGCTGTTCGACCTGGCAAATGGCGCCCAAGCGGTCCAGATCCCGGCGGGCACGCGGCTGCCGGCGGGGCGCGACGCCGCCAAGCGCGAGCGCTTCTTTCGCACGGATGCCGACGTCGTGGTCAACCGCGCCAAGATCAGCAGGCTCGCGACCATCTTTACCGACAAGCTCCTGATCGGGCTGGCGGAGGCGCGCGATCCCAGGAAGGGTGCGCTCGGCACCAAGGACGACCGGTTCATCGCGATGCTGCGGCTTGCGCTCGGCGAGCCCTCGCCGGGCGGCCCGCTGCCGGCCTATGCCGGCAAGCCGGTCACCTACCCGCTGCTGCAATCGCTCGCCGCGCTCGTCGCATTCGCGCCGGCGACGCTGCATCTGCAGCATTACGAGCTGCGCGAACTGATCGACCGCAAGCGCACGCGTGACAATGCCGGCGCCGACTGGGCCAAGATCAACGCCATCCTGCAGGTGGCCGGCCGCGACGCGCGCCACGATCCGAACTTCGTTCTCAATCCGGCCAATCCGCGCGACTTCAACGCCAACCTGGCCACCGCGCTGAACGGCGCGCCCAACCTTGCCGGCCTCCCGGAGATCACGACCGTCGATGATCTCTACGTGCAGCGCAATCGCCAGGACGTAAAGGATGCGATCCTGCACACGCTGCACATGCCGTCCATCGAGATCTTCGTGACGATGATGGACCTGAAGCGCGCATCCGATATCGATTGGCACGTCATCAATTCGCTGCTCGAACATGCCGGCCAGGACAAGCGCAACGACCGCACCTATCACCTGAAGGTGACCGATCCGGCCGACTTCGCGACCAACATGAAGGAGGCGATCGGGGCGATCAATTTCACCCCGACAGGAACAACGTCGATCGACACCTACGCGGCCGCGGTCCGCGACCTGGAAGCCTACTTCTTCATGTCCGCGGAGGCGTTCGGCACCATGATGGCGACTGCCGAGCAGCCCGAGGCGAACGTCTCGGAGCACGCCTGGCAGCCGGTCTACGCCGGTCTCGAAGATGCGTTGCGGAAAAAGGTGTTTGCCGGCAGACGCGACGCCCTGCGCAAGACGCGCGAGCAGGCAGCCGATGCCGCGGCCGGGCTCAAATTGATCCTCGCCGATGCCGCCGGTGCGGCGCCGAGCGCGGCGACGGACCAGTTGCTGGAGCAGTTGAAGGACTGGGTCGCGGCCGCGGAGACGGCGGTCCTCAAAGCCATCGCCGACGCGCCAAAGGCCGCCACCGCCGATCAGTGGACGCAGGCCTACGACATTCTCGAACGTGCTTCGCGCAAGCGCACGCAATTGCCCGACCCGCGGCCGCAGCGCCAGGATTGGCTCAATCTGTATGCCAATGCAGACGCATCCATTGTTCACCCGAGCCCGGAGCTCGAGCAGCGCTGGAAGACGTTCGGCGCGGCGCCTCCAGGACAATCACCCGATCGGCCGCCGCCCGAAGCCATCGGCCTCGCGATCGGCTCGCCGCTGTTCGCGCTCAGCGCCGGGACGCGGCAGATCACTCTCACATTCGGCTTCTATGACGATGGCGGCGGATCGATCGTTGCTGCGACCGAGCAGCCGTTCTCGGTTCAGGTCAGCACCGACAACGGCTGGGTTACGCTCGGCGCCGACAAGGTGGAGATCGCGGGCGATGCCACCATCGACTACGGCTCGCTCGATGACATCGCGCCGATCCCAGGCACCACCAGCTTCATCGGCCTGCGCGTTCGGCTGACCCTGCCCTCGACCATGCCCGCAATCACGCCCCTGCCAGCGGAACAGGCCCTGCCGGGCTGTCCGTGGCCGGCCGTCCGGCTGACGCTGCGCCAGATCTGGGACGGCACGCTCAATCTCTGGGTGATCCGCTATGCGCGGCTGCGCTCGCTGCGCCTGGCGCGCATCCACATGCGCGCCGCGATCGGATCCTATGTCCTGCCGGCCAAGAGCGGCGAGCCACTCGGACCGTTGGTGCTGGAGAACGACCTGGGCTTGCTCGACGGCAAGCGGCCGTTCGAGCCGTTCGGGCCACAGCCGGAAGCCGGCGCCGTGCTCTGGCTTGGACACCCCGATCTCCTGAACAAGCGGCTGCGGGCGTTCAAATTGCGGCTCGATTGGATGGGCGGTCCTGCCGATCTCAACGCCACCTACGCGGCCTATCAGCTCTCGGGACCGTTCACGGCCAAGGTCAGCCTGGTCGACGGCCCCATGATCACGGCGCAAGACGGCACCGGCGCGCTGTTTGTCACCGACAGGAACAGGCGAACACAGGACGCGAGCAAGCCGCAGACGCTCGAAATCGCAACCGTCAGCGATTCCGTGCAGCCCTATGACGTCCCGTCGCCGGCGACTGCGGCGGCGCCGGCGCGCGATCTGCCGCACGCGCTACGCCTCGAGCTGTCGATCGGCTTCGGTCATCGCGACTATGCCGGGCTCGCCACGACCAAGGCGATCGCGCTCGCGGTCGATGCGGCCGTGTTCGCCAAGTCCGGGGGCACGATCACGGCCGCCAGCTACACCGTTGGCCTGCCCTACGCGCCCAAGCTGAAATCTCTGACGCTCGATCTCCTGGCCGGGCACGAGATGCGGATGGAGGCCTATCAGCAGGGTCCGTCATCGGACATGGTGTTTCATCTGCACCCGTTCGGGATCGCCGAGGCCAGCGCGGCCGCGACCGGCTTTCCTCTGCTCGCCGATTACGGCAACGAAGGCGAGCTGCTGATCGGCCTCGACGGCCTGCGGCCGCCGCAAACGCTGTCGCTGCTATTTCAGATGGCCGAGGGCAGCGCCAACGCCGACGTCGAGCATCCTCCGATCAGTTGGAGCGTGCTCGACCAGGATGGCTGGGCCGGCCTGCCCGGCGAAGCGGTCCTGCAGGACGGCACGCGCGGCCTGATCAATTCCGGCATCATCACCTTCGCCCTGCCGCAGGCGATGCCCGACGCGCGGCTGCCCGTAGGTCCCTATTGGCTGCGTGCCAGCGTGCCCGTCGGTGCCGGCGCGGTGTGCGACACCATCGCGATCCATCCGCAGGCCGCGCTCGCCAGCCGCGAGCTGGCCGCCGCCTCCGCGGTCGATCTGACGCCACTGTCGGCAAAGACCATCAAGGCGTTGTTCGCGCCGCTGCCCGGCGTCGCCGCGGTCCGCCAGCCCTACCCGTCATTCGGCGGCCGGCCGGCCGAGGATCCGCACGGCTTCTATGCCTCCTGCAGCGAGCGGCTGCGGCACAAGCAGCGCGCGGTGTCGGCCTGGGACTATGAGCGGCTGGTGCTGCGCCGTTTCCCCGAGGTGTACAAGGCCAAGTGCCTGCCGGCGACCTCGAACGAGGCCGCAGCCGACACGCGCGACGCGCTCGGACTGGTGCGGCTGGTCATCATTCCGGACATCCGCGGCAAGAGCCTGTTCGATCCGTTCGAGCCCAAGGCCTCATCGGCGCTGCTCGCGGACATCGCGGACTATCTGGCGCCGCTGCTGCCCGGGTCGGCACGGCTCAGCGTCGAGAACGCCAAATACGTCCAGGTGCGCATCCGCGTCGGCGTTCGCTTCGTCGATCAGAACAATCCCGCGCTGTGGAAGCAGCGGCTGAACGACGATCTCAACCGCTTCCTATCGCCGTGGGCGTTCGAGGAAGGCGCCGACATCGTGATCGGACGCAGGATCTACGCCAGCAGCATCGTCAACTTCATCGACCAGCGGCCCTATGTCGACTACGTCGCGGGGATCAAGCTGTTCTCCAGCGAGGACGGCAAGACCTTCACGCTGGCGCCGCCCGGCGGGCCTGACGGCGACAGCGTCGGTTCCGACCGGCCCGATGCGGTGCTGGTGGCGGCGCGGCAGCACGAGATCGACCTGATCGCCGACGAGATCTATCCCGCGGATCAGTTCAAGGGGATCAACTACATGAAGGTCGAGCTCGATTTCATCGTCGGATAATCTTTTTCACACGTGATGGCGGATACGAGGTTCCCATGAATATCGATGACAACAAGAAATCGCGGGCGGCGCTCAAATCCTACTTCGTCAAGAATGCGATCCCGACCGAGCAGCAATTCTCCCAGCTGATCGACAGCCTGCTCAATCAGCGCGACGATGTCCTGGTCAAGCCCGCAGGCGACCCGCTCTCGATCGAAGCGGTGGGTGACGCCACGAGCTTCAAGAAGGTCCTGAATTTCTACACGCAGATCTCCGACGCCAATCCCGCCTGGACCCTGTCGCTGCGTCCGAGAGCCAACCCCAACGATCCGCAGACCGGGCGGCCGGGCCTGTCCATCAACGATGCGGCCGGCAACAGCCGCCTGACCGTCGACGCTGCCACCGGCGGGGTCGGCATCGGCGTCACCGCGCCGACCGAAGCGCTCGAAGTCAATGGCCGCATCAAGGCGGCGCTGCTGGCAATCGGGCCCTGGCCGGCCAACCCCACTCAATATGAATTCTTCGGCGTGACGTCGCTGGATCAGAAACAGCAGCAGAACTATGCGCTGCTGCAGGGGTCCGCCGGTGCCGACCTCGGCATCACCTTCCTGAACTCGCCGGCGTCGATTCGTCTCCGCATCAAGAACGTCGACCGCATGGTCGTCGCGACGAACGGCAATGTCGGGATCGGCACGGCATCTCCGGCAAACCTGCTCGAAGTCGCGGGTATCGCAAGATTCGGCTCGCTCGGCATCGGTCCGTGGCCGGCCGGCGGCAACTACATGCATTTCGGGGTGACGACCCTGAACCAGGCGGCGGGCGGCAACTACGCCCTGCTGCAGAGCGCGGCCGGCGGCGACATCGGCACCACCTTCCTGAATTCGCCGACATCGGTAAGGCTGCGCATCGGCAATGGCGACCACCTCGTGGTCGATCCCGGCGAAACGACGGTGTTGGGCCCGTTCAAGACGCAGGGCGCCCATCTCGTCAAGCTCGGATACCCGTCGCCGAGCGGGCGCTACGGCAATGACGGCATCCGCGGCGAGCCCAATCTCTGGCTCGACTCCTCCGGCACCGTCTTCCTCAAGCAGGGCTTCACGTCCATCGGCATGGATGTCGCCGAGCGCTTCCCGGCCGGCGAGGCGCTCGTGCCCGGCGATGTCGCCGTGTTCGACGAGCACGACCGGACGATCCATCGTTGCGGGCGCGCCGTCGACCGCCGCGCCGTCGGAATCGTGTCGGGCGCGGCCGCCTTCATCCTCGGCATCGAGACCGAGGAGGTCCCCATCGCGTTGTGCGGCCGCGTTCCGTGCAAGGTCGACGCCGACGTCGCGCCGATCGTCGCAGGCGATCTGCTGACAACGAGCGCGACGCGCGGGCACGCGCAGAAGGTCGAGGATCCCACCGCCTGTGCCGGCGCGATCATCGGCAAGGCCCTGACGTCGCTGGCCGGCGGCAAGGGTGAGATTCTCGTCCTGGTCCATGGGAGGTGAACATGTTCGTCGTCGGTACGACAAACCAATCAGCTGAGGGTCAGCCCGAGACGGAGCGATCGAGCATGGAAACGCGCCTGAAGGAACGCCTGAGCCAATTGCGCGAGGAGTTCGCCAACGGCCAGGCGCAGCTGGTACAGGCCGAAGCGCGCGTGCGCGATCTGCGCGAGACGCTGCTGCGCATTTCCGGAGCCATCCAGGTGCTGTCCGAGGAGCTCGGCGAGAGCAGCGGAGGCTGACGGCGATGGACGCCATCTCCATTTCCACCGGCCCGCCGGAGCATCCGCTCGTCGACTACGCCACGCTGCTGCGGCAGGGCATGTCCGAGCTGGAACGCGTTGCCGGCGAGCCGTGGACCGACTTCAACGCGCATGATCCCGGCATCACACTGCTGGAGGCGATGTGCTATGCGCTGAGCGATCTCGGCTACCGCACGTTCCATCCGATCCCTGATCTGCTTGCAGAGGCCGGCGCGCAGACCGAGACCTCCCTGTTCACGCCGGCGCAGGCGCTGACCTGCAACGCGGTCACGGCCGATGATCTCAGGCGCGTCGTGCTCGACGTTCCCGGCGTGAAGAATGCCTGGATCATCAAGGCGGATGGCACATCGCCTCCGCTCCGCTATGATCCTGCGGCAAAGACCATCTCCTTCGACCACGATCCGACACCGGCGGCGAACACCGAGGCCGTCGTCTCCCGCGGCCTCTGGCGCGTGCTGGTGGAGAAATCCGATCTGCAGGACATCGACGCCTCGGCGCTGCGGCGCGCGGTGGCGGAGCGGCTGCATGCCAACCGGCCGCTGTGCGAGGATTTCGACGACATCGTCATGCTCGATCCGATGCCGGTCGCCGTGCTTGCCTCCGTCGAGATCGGCGAAACCGAGAACGGCGCCGACGTTCTGCTCGGCATCATCGCGCAGGTCAGCGCGCTGATCTCGCCGTCGGTCGGCTTCCTGCGGCTGGACCAGGCCCTGGCGCGTGGCGCGAGCACCGACGAGATCTTCGACGGCCCGCCGCTCGAACGCGGCTTCATCGATACCTCGACGCTTCCGGCGGCTGAGCGGCGCGTCGCGTTGCACACATCCGACGTGATCCGCGAGATCATGAGCGTCCCCGGCGTGCGCGCGATCCGCTCGATCCGCCTGGCACGCGCCGGCGATTCCGTCGGCGAGCCGTGGTCGCTGACACTGGACGAAACCGGTGCTGCACGTCTCGACCTCACGGCCAGCAAGATCGAGCTCGTCAAGGATCGGCAGCCGGTCGTGGTCGACACCGCCGGCGTGATACGCGCCTATGCCGTGCGCGCGCGCACGGGGCAGCTGTATCCACCGCTTGCCGCGACCGACCGCGATCTCATCCCGCGGCCCGGACAGGCGCGCGATGTCGCGCATTATCTGCCGCTCGAGACCGAGCTGCCGCGGCTCTATGGCGTCGGCGCCGGCGCGCTGCCCGACTCTGCCGACGACACCCGCAAGGCGCAGGCCAATCAGCTCCGCGGCTACCTGACTGTGCTGGACCAGCTGCTTGCCAACGAGTTCGCCCAGCTCGCTCATGCCGCCTCGCTGTTCCGGATCGATGACGGCTCGCCGCGCACCTATGCCGGCCAGCTCGTCGGCGCCGATCCGGATCACGCCCCCGTGCTTCAGCCCGGCTTCGGCCAGCAACAGCTCGCCAAGCTGGTCGAACCGGAAGGCTCGACGCAAGCCCTGCAGCGGCGAAACCGGTTGCTGAATCATCTGCTCGGCCGGTTCGCCGAGACGGTGACCGACGATCCGCAAGTGTCCGGAACCTCCACGCCCCTCGATGCCGACGCTGCGACCACGCGGCTGCTGCAGGCCAAGCGCGAATTCCTGCGCCGCATGCCGCATCTCGGATCGGCACGCGGCACCGGCATCGACTATCTCTCGCCCGGATCGTCGTCGGCGCTGATCGACCGGGTGCGCCTGAGGCTCGGCTGGCCCGCGGATCCGGACACGCGCTTTCTGCTCGTCGAGCACATCCTGCTGCGCGCCTTGCCGGAGGACGAGATCAACGCCTTGCCGCTGCTTGCCGCGGCGCCGCGCAACGATCCGTGGACAGCGCAGCTCACCTTCGTGTTCCCGTCGCGCTTCGCGCAGCTCGGCACCATGATCCAGCGCATCATGCGCGAGGAAACGCCGGCGCATCTGACGGCCTATCTGCTCTGGCTGGACCCCGATCCGTTCGCGGCATTCGCCGCGACCTATGACGATCTGCTACTGGCGCTGCAGCATCATCGCCTCGCCGACCGCCTCGGCTCCAAGGCCGGCGGCGGCCCATCGGAGCCACCGGCATGAGCGGCGCGACCACGAGCACGACGACGGTGCTGCGCCTGCGCGAGGCGCGCAATCGCATGCTCGACGCGCTCCGGCTCGGCGAGACCTACCCGGTCCGCGACCTGCCGGTGCCGAACGAGCGGCTGACGGTCGCGTTCAACGACACCGCCACGATCAAGGTCGAGAGCAGCGAAAAGGACGTCGCATACGGGCTGCGCAACCAGAACGGCGACGCCGTCAGCGCGCTCGTCAAGGGCACGGGAGACACGGTGCCGCTGACGAGCCAGGCGATCCGCGATGACATCACCTTCACGATTCATGCGCGCGCACCGAGCGGGCGCGAGGCAGATCTGCTGGCGACGGCCGGCGTCAAGGTCGGCCTCGATCTCTCGCTGGCGGCGATCCTGTTGCCCGAGGACGGACCGTCACCGCGCATCGTGGACTACAACGCGGCCGTCACGGTGCTGATCCCATCGAGCCAGGACGGCGTCGACTACAGGCTCGTGCGGTTTCCCAACGGCGATCCGGCGCACCCCGACGACATGGCGGCGGCCGCGCAGGACGACATCGTGTCGGTGGGCAACCAGACCGTTCGCGGCACCGGCGGACCGATCGAGCTGCCGGGCAAGCCGCTGCAGGCGGACACCGAGCTCCGCATCCGCGCCACCAAGATCTTCGATGCGGCATTGGCGCGTCCGCCGCAGACCAACATCCTCGCGATCCGGCTGCGCGTCTACGTCAAGGCCAACCCGGATCTCGTGCCGACGCCGGAGCCGGGCACAATCGTCGACTTCCAGGCCGCCCCTAAGATCAAGCTCGGCGCGGCCCAGGGCGGCGTCGACTATCGCGCCGTCATGCTGCGCATCGCTGACGCGGCGTTCGCGCAGGGCGTGCCGCCCGGTCCCGGACTGCTCGCGGTACCGGTGCCGGGACAGCCCGACGCCATGATCCGCCTGCCGTCGCTCGACGCGGCGGATCCGAGCGGCGTCCCGCAAGGCTTCACCGTCGGCGCCGAGTGGCAGGCCGGCGCCAATGCCGATCTGCGGCTCACGCTGCCGCAAGCCGCCAATGACAGCGTCATCGCCATTGCCGCGCGCAAGGCTCATACGACGGGAACGAGCTCCTTCAGCTCCTGGATCTGGCTGCGCCAGATGATTGCCGTGCTGGTGCGGCCCAATCCCAAGCCGGGCCTCAGCGCGACCGTGACGCTTGCGGGGCCGGCGACCGACGGGGCGATGACGATCGCTGGAGGCCAGCCCGGCGTCTACTACACGCCGAGGACCACGCCCCCCGGTCCAAACATCCTGCCGGCCTATGTCCATCAGCGCAGTCCGGACGATCCCGGCGCCAACAAGGGTATCGGCCAGCTCGAGCTCGAGGTCGACTTCGCCGTGACGCGCGACGGCCAGCCGCCGCTGCCGCCCGTCGTCGAGACCGGTGCGGTCGCGGTCGGCACGTCCTGGACCATCGCCGCGATGGTGGCGCAGAGCCGCGTCGGCATCGATCTTCCAACTCCGGTGGTGATCGCGGCCATCCAGCCGGCACAATTGATATCAGGCCTGATCGACCGCGGCGGCATCGCCCATGTCACGGTGCAGGCCAGCGCGGCGAGCGACACCTACGCGCTGGCGCAGGAAGCCGTCCCGGATGACGTTGCCATCGGTGCGGCGCGCGACGGCAACGGACAGACCCTCGATTTCGCCTCGGCAGCCATTGCCAACGACACTGTTCTGGTGCTGTCGGCGACGAGCAAGGCGCCCGTTCCGGTGCGCCGGCGGATCAGATTCCCGGTTGCCGTCCGTCCCGATCCGTCGTGCCCCGTCCGCGCCGGCGACAGCGCCGTTGCGGCCGGCAATCGCACCAAGATCCTGGTCGACAAGACCCAGATCGAGATCAGCTATCAGCTCGTGGCCGCGGGCGCGCCGGTCGGCGCGGCCCAGCAGGGTAACGGCAACACGCTCGTGTTCATCACCGATCCCATCAATGCGACCACGACCTTCTCCATCACCGCCACGCGCCTCAATCCGCCTGCCGCAACGGCGACGCTCGCCGCGACGGCCACCGTCACCCTCAACTGACCTGTGCGTCGACCGCCATGCCGCAGCGCCACACCATCCACCGCCAGATCGTCGAGGTGACCGTTGCCAGCGCTGCGACGGCCGAGCGGATCAGCTCCGTTGTCTCGGACCTGATCCGCAACGCGGTGACACCGCTTCTGGAACGGATGTTCGATGAAATGACCCCGCGTGCCGAGATCGTGCGCCTCGACCGGCTCGAGCTGGACCTCGGACGGCTCGATCTGGCCTCGCTGCAGCGCGAGCTGCCGGCGCGGATCGCGGCGAAACTTCCGGCCGCGCTGCTGCAATCGGCTACGCTGGCCCGGCGTTCCGGCGACGGCTCATCGAAAATGGCGGCGCGAGATGGCCGGACGAAACCCGACGCCGACGCAGCGGCGCTGCTCGTGATCGGCCACTTCGTAACGACAGGCACCTTGCCGTGGTGGTGCGATGGCCGCGGACGCGACCTGCTGGATCGCGCAGCGGAGGCCGCGTTGCAGAGATCTCCGGCCAGCCTCGCTCACAGCCTTCGCGGCTTCGTCTCGGATCCGACCGCGATGAACCGGTTGATCGGGCATCTCTCGGATCAGACGCTCGACAAGATCGGGGCTGCGCTCGCACCCGATCGCGCAGCCGTCCTGCGCGAACTCGCAGCGCTGCTGGAGAGCACGTCGATTGCAGATCTGACGCCGCGGCAAAGACGCCTCGTCGTCTGGCGCGGACTGCTCCAGGCGGCCTGTGCCGGCGCACAGTCGGACCTGATCGAGACGGCGTTGACGGCGACGGCCGTCGCAGCCGGCGTGCCCTTGGCGTCACTGGTGGTCGCCTGTACGGCAGCGGCCTCGGCACGAGCACCATCGCCGGGTGTCGCAGCCCGCCTCGCCGCGTTGATGGACGCATCTACCAACCTCGCCCCTGCCGGCGCGGCGCGTCGCCGTGAACCGCGTCTTTCATCGTCAGACCCTGCGCTAACGGCCTTGCATGCGGAGCTCGCGCCATTGGCGGCGCGCCTGCCCGGCCCCGAGCACCGCGCATGGTCCGCCGCATTCGAACGGCTCGCGCAAGCTGCGTCAGGCCGAGCGCGCGATGAC
>JBARNF010000472.1:0-2669 GCA_049802835.1 Bradyrhizobium sp. | reverse complement strand
GCACGGCGTCGTTGACGACCACCAGATTGCTGACCTGCTCGCGCCTGCTGGCCGCGTCTGCGATGACGACAACGCCAAAGCTTTTCGAGCTCACATTATTGATCTTGGTGTCGACTAGTCTCTTTAGGCCGGGCAAGGCCAGTCCTTCCTCGGTCGCCACCTTGCGCTCGGCATCGCCCTTGAGCTCGGGTGAGACCTTTGCAAGATCGATGTCATCGACGTCCTGTCCGGTCCGCTCGGAGACGTGAATCTTGATCATCTCCTCGAGCGCGCAGCGATAGCCGAATATCGCGGCGCCCTTGGCGACCGCCTGGTTGGGGTCGAATTGCTTGATCTCGAACGGAAACTTGCCCATCCGTTCGACTACCTGCGGCATGTAGGTGGCGCCGCCCACGAGCAGGAGCTTGTCGATCTTCCCGATCCCGCGTTTTCTTGCCTCCTCGATCATCGTTTCGGTCAAGCTCACGGTGCGTTGCAGTCTCGGCAGCGTGATCTCGTCGAACTTTTCGCGCGTCAGCTCCACCATCGCGCTTGCGGCCTGATGGCGCACGCGCTGCTGGACCGACTTGGCTGATGTCAGCCTGATCTTGATCTTTTCGGCGTCGTTGAGGAGCTCCTGATAGGCTTCGAGATCGTTCATCAATTCCTGCGCCGAGGTGCCGGTTTCGGCTTCGAAGGCGCGTGCGAGATATGCGACGATGTCGTCGTCCCAGTCCTTGCCGCCGAGGTGCTTGTCGCCGTCGGTCGCTATGACGGTGATTTCCCCGGTCGAAATCTTGATCAGCGTGACGTCGAACGTGCCGCCGCCAAGATCATAGACGATGATGTTCTGCGCTTCCGTCTGCTCCATTCCGTAGGCAATCGCCGCCGCCGTCGGCTCCGGGATGACATAGAGAACGTTGAGTCCTGCGATGATGCCGGCCTGTTTGGTCGCCTCCTTTTCGGTGACGCCGAAATAGGCGGGACAGGTGATGACCACATCCTTGATTTCATCGCCGGTGACGGCGGCGGCATCTTTCACTAGCTTGCGCAGGATGTAGGAGGATATCTCCTCCGGCCGGTAGCTTTTGCCGTCGACGGAATACTCGTATCCCGCTTCGCCCATGTGGCGCTTGATCGTCGAAACTACGCGATCCTGGTGGATCACGGAGACGTCCTTTGCCGTGCGACCGACAACGACGTTGTCGGTCGATTCGAAATACACGACGGACGGCGTTGTGGCTTCGCCTTCGGCACTGTTCAGCACCGTCGGCTTGCCGTGCTCGTCGACGTAGGAGATGCACGAATAGGTGGTCCCTAGATCGATTCCATAGACGCGTTTACTCATTGACGCCCACCCTTAAGTCTTCTGACCAGCTTTGGTTTGCGGCATCGCAAAGACGGCGACGCGCTCCTTTTCGATGATCGTGTCGCCATGCTCGAAGCCGGGCCGCACTCGCGCAGCTACCTGACCGACTTGGGATTGGTCATTTGCGTTGACTGTCCGCAGAACCCTTTGCCGGCGCGGATCGAATGTGTCGGACTCGTTGCGATAGGCCGTCACGCCGTTGTGACCCAGCGCTAGTTCAATGTCCTGGTGAAATCCCTTGAGAAGACCGAGTAGCCGATCAGCTGTAACTCGGGACGGATCCTCAAGCGCGAGCGAATCGAGAACTTTGCCGACGTCGTCGTGCAAGCGGATGAGGGACTGCAGCACCGGACGCACGCACTTGGCGACGAGGTCGGACCTGTATCCCTGCAACTCCTCGTGCAGCCGACCGATTTGCTTTTCCTTCGAGGCGTCAAATGCCAGCTTCTGTTCGAAGGCGTCGAGGATTCGCTCTTCCATCTTGGACAAGAGCAGAGAAATGTCGTTGGAGGGCTCGCTCGCAGTTTTAGCCGCGATTTCGGGCCCGCTCGTTCCCGGTAGTGCGCGGTCAGGTAGTGTGCCCGCTGTCGGGCCCGCGTCACCGAGGCCATGCTGGGTTTCTTGTTCTATAACAGCGTCGGGTTGTCTGCCCGTTGTGCCGTCGGGCCCTGCGCTCTTGTGCAGGGTCACATTGGCTCGCGGTATGTCCACATCCATGCTCGCCCCCTGACCTCAAGCTGTCCGCGCAATTCTTCAACATCTCTCTCGGGGGTTGAGGCGCCCGAGCGGAACCAGGGTCGAAGAATGGCTAAATGCGGCTCGCAGACCTTAGCCCGCAACCTTTTGGTGAATGCTAGCGGTTAGGCAGCCCAAATTCAACGGTGGAAGCTCGGTCCAGGGGTAGACGAAATCGTCGTCCGGAGAGCGTACCCCTTACGTCTGAAGCAGGTGGGCCGACCGCTTTCGAAGGGTAAAGAGCATGTATGGGAACAGCAGGTTTGGTATAAAATTGGGTGGCGTTCGTCTCTCTGAAGTCTTCAACTCAGCTTTGTACTATCAATAGGACACTTTGACCGTCCCTTCTGGCATGAATAACAGATGAAGTGACTCTTCTCGCATATTTTGCCCCCGCTAACGTCCTTATTTTCTCCACAGACGCTGCATATCCGCTTGGCCATCTTTTCCCCCTCACTGGCGACGAAGTCGGCGATCGAAAAACGTGCCACAAGCTGCGGCTCGCATCAATATGGTGACGTAGTCTCTCGGACGCATCATTTGTCATCCATCAGACGACAAGCTAGGCGTCGATGCGCCCGTATCT
>JBARNF010000471.1:0-14217 GCA_049802835.1 Bradyrhizobium sp. | reverse complement strand
GATAAAGGCGAATTGTCAACATTTATAATTGGCAACTTTATTTATTGACTTAGATAGGCAACGGTTTATGTTGGCAATCACACCAGCCGAGGACGAAGCCAATGACCAACCGCCGCCGCCAGCAACTGACCGACCTCTACAAAAACGAGACCGAGGAAGCCCTACGCGTCACCTACGCCCACGCCGCGGTGCTCGCCGCCAAGGCACACAAGGTCGCCGCCGAGCACATGGAAGTCATCGAAGAGATCCTGGAGGGGGCGCTCTAAGCGTCCCTCACTCCCCCACCCGAACCGCAGACCCATCGCAATCCTGGAGCCCTCACAATGACCCGCATCGATCGCAAATCCCCTGCCCGCAAATTGAACCGTTTCCAGATCACCGCGGACGCCCTGCCCGGCGTGATTTTCTTCTCTCTCGCCGACCTTCGGGACGGCTGTCATGATGCTCTGGCCGAGCGCCGCGCCATCGACGAATACCGAGTCGACGGTGTCGAGGAAGCGCTGTGGGAAACATTGCTCGGGCTCGGCTGGGATTACGCAGATTTTGCCGCCGTGGCGCGGGGCGCCGAAGTGCGGACGTCCTACGGAATGCCGGTGTGACCGCTGCAGGAGAATCGTAAATTCTGTGGATAGTTCATGACACGCCACTGACACGCGTGCGGCTCAAGTTGTTGCAACTGTTGAGGATGAAAGTCCCCATCTAGGGGAGTTGGCGTTCACCAGCGATTTGACGCAGCACGAATTTGGTCGGCAAATGAATTGTCCCTCAAGGGCTCTCTGAAGTTTCTAATGGAGAGCCCTGACATGTCCGATCACCAGTTGCGCTTCAAAGGTCCCGGCTTCGATTTCGACGCTAGAGGATGGATGGGAATTCTGGCCGCAATCGTGATTGCTGCAATGATCCTATGGTTTTGGCGCTAGGGCGCGCTTTTTCTTCGAGGCGGCCCGCAGCAATTCATCAAGCGCCATGCTCGACAACTCCATGGCCGTGGGACCGAGCGAGTTTGGTACAGCATGCGTTGTGCGCGGCGGCGTCCGCTCCGGCGAAACGCGGGTCTGCTCGATCATCGCGCGGACGCCAGCCAAGGACGCCAGATAAGGCTTGCCAGGTCGATACACTGCCAACTTGCCCTCTCGCGCGCGCCGCCGCAGTGTCTCACCTGTCACGCCGCCGTTGGGGAACGCCAGCCGCGCAAGCTCGGGAAGCGGTCGCAAAGTCTCGTCTGTCCAGTCGGGAGAATCGGTCATGCACCGAGCATAGTTGAGCCGCGGAGAGCGCGCTTAACGTTGACATTTCGCGTCTACTTGCTGCGGCGCCACTAAGTCGCAACGATTTGTTAACCATATGAGCGCGTGCTATGTGGGCTTCCTCCGAAAGGCCGCCCCATGCTCGTGCGCAACATCGTCTGTTCCGTGATCGTGCTCGCGATCGTCTTCGCAATGGGCAAGGGTCTCCACGCGCTCCAGGGCGTGCTTGGTTTCAGCGGCTATATGCTGTTCTGCGCGATCGGCGTCGCCCTCATGGTCACTGCGGCTTTCGCTTTCGACCGGCATCAAGCACGTAGCCGTTCGCGGCAATAGCCGACAGCAACGCCGAAGCGTCACCGACGCGTCCCGCCGTCGCGGCGTTGCCCTTGCGCCGCTCGATCGCATCCACGATCGCCAGCAACCGCGCATCGCGGCCGGCGCCCTGCTCCGTCAGCGCCCGCGCCACCTCGCCATAGTGTCGCGTCGGGTCCGATCGCGTCAGCGCGTTGATGATCGATTGCACGCCCTTCTTGGCAACCGTCCCGGCCATGCCCGCCATCGTCGAGTTCGGTTTGATCAGCGGCGTATCGGTCGACGGGTCCGGCTTCATCTCCTTGCGCGCGGCGTTGCGCAGATCGGTTTGAGAGCCGCCCACGACCTTGGTGTGCGTGTCGCGGAACACCGTGTTACGATCGACCGACCGGGCCAGCTCGTCCGCCGCGTCCTGCCCGTGCACCGTGCCCAGCTTGGCCGTGTTCCAGCCGCCTTCGCCCTGCAGCTCGCGCTTGAGCCCGACCAAGTCATTGGCCTGCGTGCCGAGAATGCGTTCCACCTCACCGCGCGAACCCTTCGCCAGGGCAATCTTTTCGCCATGCGACAACGGGTCGAATTCCATGGCGAACCGCTCTGGAGACGGCGTGGTCTTGCCAGCGCCGAGATACTGCGTCCCGGCCTGAACCGCGTCCATGCGCTTCGCGAGCGCCGCGGATTGGCTGTTCGCCTCGGCATAGCCGGGCACCTGCTTTTCGAGCGCGTCGTTGATCGCGAATCGCATCTGCTTGAGCGCGCCCTGCTGCCTGGACAGTGCACCAGCCGGCACGCCGAGCCCCGGCGCGTCGTACTGGATCACGTTGTCCAGCTCCTGCTTGACCTTGTGCAACACGTTCGCATCGTCATGACTGAGCGGGACATCCTTCCAGCGCTCGTTGCCGAGCTTGTCGTATTGCGGATACCCCTCCGCGTCGAGCAGCCGCTGTTTCTCTTTTCGGGTCAGCATCTCTTGCAATTTCGTGAGCGCCTTGTGCTCCATGCCGCCGGCCGGCGTTTGTGCGATGCGGTCCTGTAGCTCCGTCATGATCGGCGCAATCTTGACGGCCGGCGCATTGTCCAGGGCCGCCGGATACGCGACGGCGTCTTTCTCCTCACGAATGCGGCGGATGTTCGCGCTGGCCAATTGCGGATCCTCTGCCGGCCCGAGCACCCGATTCACGTCCGATTGAATTCGAGCGTTGGTGCCCTTGTCGCGGGTCGTCAGCGCGTTCATTGCGACCGAGCGCCCCTCATCCGAATTCAGCGCCGCACCCTGCAGCTTGCCGAGCAGCGCCGGGCCGGCGTCGCCGAGCATCGCATCCGGTCCAAGCTCGTCCAGCCGCGCCCGCACCGCGGCCGGCCCGTCTGCCTCTACGCCCTTGATGACGTGGCTGCTGGCGCCGCGGGACATGCCTTCGACGCGCCCGCGCATAGCGTTCATGACCTTGCCGTATGCAGCGCCGACGGCTGCCGACGTGCCAGGGATCGCACCGCCGATCAGAGCGCCCGTGCCGGCTCCGAATGCCGCATCCTTCGCGGTCTGCGGTAGGTCGGTCCAGTCCTTCGATCCGGCTGCCCCCTGGACAGCGCCGAACCCTGCGCCAGCACCAGCGCCGAGAAGCGTCTTGGCGCCAAGCGAGACGCCCTTGGCAGCAGCCCCGAGCGCACCAAGCGGCAGCGCCACGCCGCCAACCAGGTTCGCGCCGCCTGAGACATACGGATGCTCAGTTGCAAACTCATCTGTTCGCTTGCGCTCCCGCTCCAGGTTCGCGGCGTAGTCGTTGCCTGCACCTTGGCCCGTGACCAATTCGGTCACGCTGTGCGGCTGGGCACCGACGCCCGTCGCGCTGCTGGCAGCCGCCGCGAAGCGATCGGCCAAGCCGAACGTCATTCCATTGGCCAGTGCCCGGACGACATTGTCCACGGCCTTCATGTAGCTGCCATCTTCCTTCTTCGCGGAGGGCTCTTTTGCATATTTCGCAAAGGGGTTTTCGGATGGATACGCCTTGCCCATGGCGCTCTTGATCGTGTCGTCGCTCGTTCCCGCCGGAAACTCCACGGTGGAGCCGTCGGGCGCACCGATGCGAATCGGACCGCTGCTTCCGTTCAGCTGTGCGAGCAGCGCCGGGTCGCTGACCGGCTCTTTTGCATACTTCGCAAACGGGTTTTCGGATCGAACCATGGCCGCGGCCGGCTCCGCAGCGTTCAGTTGCGCGAGCAATGCGGGGTCGGTGACGGGCTGGCCCCGACTTGCGCCGTTCAGCTTTGTCAACGCGGCTACAGCCGCATGCTCGTCCGGCGCATCAACTTCGTATTCGGCGCCGCTCGGATGGGTGAGTCGGAAGGTTGCCATATGTGTCTCCTACCTTGAGCGCGTTGTCGGTGCCGGTGACCGCGATCCTGACTACGGGATGACGACACCTGGAGATGTCACCGAGGTCCCGCCTGGCATCGTCGTTCCGTTGAGGTTGAGCACGTGGCCCGTGCTGACAGGCGAGGCCCCGAGACCACCGCCCCAATTGGTGGTCGTGATCTGCGTTCCAATCGTGGTGTATCCGACGCCCTTCAGCGTCATGATCTTGGAAACCGCCATGGTGCCCACGCCCGTGTTCGTGATTAGGGCGCCAATCGATAGGTTCCCGCCGCGGTCAGACCAGATGCAGCTGTTGAACGTGTTCGTGAACGTCAGCGTGTTAAACTGCGCGAAGATGCCAGGTCCATTGTCGATGAAGACGCCGACATCATTCGCGCCTCCGCCCTCGATCGTGACGCCGGAGAAGGTATCAATCAGCCCGTTACCGTGCATCTTTAGCCCGGCCTTGCCGAGCGTGTTGTTTGACGATTTAACGTAGATGTCTTGGATGATCAGCTCGGCATTGTCGCCGACCGAGATCGTGTCAGAGCCGTTCACACCTTGGATCGTGGCCTGCCCGCCGTTGCCTTTCAGGAATACGACGTTCGAGCCGACCGGCTGCCCGCCGAGATTAAGGGTCTGCAGGAACGTTTGACCTGCGGTCGGGGCGATCGTGGCGCTAGATCCCGCCATATCGAGGCCGTACCAGATGAATGACGCGGCGTCTTGAAGCTGCGAAAACGCTCCCGCACCCGCGGCCAATCCGTCCACCGTTCCGATCGCGCCGCCGCCAGTGTCGACGCATGCGGACACGACGCCCTGAACCCAACGCTGGTTCTTCGGGTGATAGTCCCAAACGCCGTTGATTTGGTAGATCAGGACGTTTTGGCCCGGGTACAGAATAAACTTCGATCCATTGAGGTTAATCCGCCGCCCGCGTCCAGTACCGACACCGGAGTACGTATCAGCGTTGTAGATCATATTGGCGTGGTTGCTGGCGTAGCTAGCTGGTGCGCCGTAGGTGAGTTCGAAGAAGGTATTGCCAGACAAATAGAACGACGAGCCATTGTCTCCGGAAACGACAGGGTACGCTGTGGACTTCGCCGTGGCGGAGACATTTGTCCAACCAGTTCCTCCGGTCGACAGCGCGCCGACGGTCGTCTTCTTGAACGCATTGCTCGCGGCACTGTCCTGGATCAGAACGATATCGCCCGAGACCGGCGACGCCTTCAGCGTCAGCGTGGTGACGTCAATGTCCGCTTCATTTGCCAGGGCTCCGGTCGAGTTGCCTTTCAGCGTGTACGCGGCCATCTGCGACCGCATCGCATTGGTCACGACGTTGCTCGACACCGACGTGACGACCGTCCCGCTCGTGCTCGGGAATGTCTGAACGGTTCCGTCAGTGCCGGCGAGGGTCAGGCTATTGGAGACGGTGAGCGTCTTGCCATCTGTGCCGGCGAGCGTGAGGCTATTGCTGACCGTCAGCGTCTTGCCGTTGGCAATCGTCAGCGTCGATCCTGCTGCAGGTGCCGTAAGCGTAACCTTGTTGACCGTCGTTGCGCTCAATACGCCAAACGCCTGCGCCGCGGTGAACGTGTTCGCCGAATTGGTGAGAGGCACCAGGCTGGCGTCGAGCGCCCGCACTCCGGAAGTGCCGTCAATGGCGAAGATATCACCGACAGCCACGCTGGTGGCGGCTGCTTTGTCTTTGGGTCGAATGAGTGCCATTTCCATCCTTCTTTATTTGAAGCCCCGACCGGCGTCCCACATGGACAAGGCGGCCGGGGCAGTTCCAGCCGTACATCCGGGCTGAAAAGCTACGCAGCGTCGCCGCTCAGATGCTCCGTCAGAGCCGCGCGCGGCTCGTTGTTCAGGTACTCGGTCAGCATCGCTTCGAGGTCGACGCCCATGCCGGCGGCAAGACGCCGGATACCTTCGACCGGGTCGGTACGGATCAGGCTCTCGGTGGTGATGTACTTGCGCAGGGCTTCCTTGACGGTCGTGCCGCCGGCTTTCGCCATCTGGTGGAAATCAGCCAGCTCGGCATCGCGATCCGCAGCGCTTCGATACTTCTCGAAGCCCGCGACCAGCTCCTTGACGGCGCGCAGCGCTTCGATCCGAATGACCTCCGGAGTCGAGGCCCAAGCCTCACGACTTATTTTCCAGGATGCCGGCGGCGGGTCGATGATATCCACGATGTTCGTTCCTTCTCGAATACGAGCCACTTACAAAGCCCCCTGCGCATGAGCGAGCGCCTCACGCACCGTGCGGACCGACTCGCTGCGCGGCTGATGCCTGATCGGCGAGCCCATGGCATTGGCCACCGCTTCCCGCGTCGAGCGCTTGCCGCGCTCCCGGTCTACGTAGTTGCCTTGGCCATGCCCCGGAGCGCCGGAAATACTCATCTGACCGGGGTCCCGCCGCTCGGGTGCCGGTGCAGCCTTCTTGCCGGTCAGACGCTTGTGCTGAGGGTGCCGCGCAATCGCCGCAGCTCGCTTGAGCGTGTCGAGCGCATCGGCCTGGTTGTGCACGAAGTTAGGCAAAGCCATGATTTCGGCCATCTCTTGCAAAACGTCTTCGTCGACGTAGCCGAGGTGACCCCCTTCGATCGCGAGCTGCAGACCTTGAATTATGTTGTGAAAACGTTGCTGATACGCGGCTTGCTGCTCCATCTTGGCGGCGTGGGCATGCACCTGTCTCACGCTGACCGGCGCGCCGGTCGAAGCGGCCAGGCGAGCCGTGGCGTTGTGCGGATCTTCCCTGAGCGCCTGATCCCATCGGGCGAGCTGCTGGAGAAGGTGCGGAAGATTCGGGCCGTACTGGCGCACGGCGACCTTGAGCGACGCCGCATCTTCCTGCTGCTGCCGAGCCCGCGCGACCGTGCCGCGCATGCCGTCGACACGCTTGGCCGGCTCGTATGGCCGGAAACTCTCCGACGGCAGCCGGACCAGCTCCTCCAACATCAGCTCGCGCGCGCCGATCGGGTCCTCCTTAAACGCCATGTCCCACACCGCTGCCCGTTCCACGATCTCGCCAATAGTTCGACCGGGATGGAAGTGTTTCAGCTTGGCAACGGCCTCGCGCACGTCCGCAGTATTCAGGTCGACGTCAGGATGATCGGCTGCGACGCGCTCCACGGCCTTCGCCACGATGCCGACGGTCTGCCGGCGCTCCAGGTTGCTGCCGGTCTCGCGGACCATTTTGCGATCGTTGCTCGCCAGTCTCTGGGCCTTCGTCTGATGCCTTGCTTCCACCGCCGCGGCTGCCCTACGTAGCGCCGCCCTGCGTTCGGCCGCGGTCTTGACCTTGACTTCGGCCCGCCGTTCCCACGTTTCTTTCAGTGGCGCCCCCAGCCCCGCACCGCTGCTCGGGCCGGAACTGATGCCGCCGGACGGCGCAAGCGGCAGGAGCGCCGTGCCGACGATTTGAGCGGGTGAAAGAACAGTCATAGTTAGAAGCTCCTCGAAATGTTGATGTACCGGGCCAGTTCTTCGGCCGTCGAAGCGGACCAGCCCTCGTTGGCCAGCTCCGTCGGGCAAGCCCTCTCTCGCTCCATCGCGATGGCGAGTGCGTGAAGTGCGTTCATCGCGTACATGGGATAAAGCGGCTCGTCCGGCGCGGCCGGCGCAGGCTCGACAGGCGCGGCGCGTATCGCCACCTCAGGCGCGACGAGCACCGATCGCGGCGTGACGGGCTTCGCGACCACGGGTCGCGGCGGCATATACGCGGCCAGGTTCAACGTCGGCTCGGGTGGTGTCGGCAGCGATGCCAGACGCGCTTTGACCGCGCTGTGTCGCGTGGCGATTGCCGTGCAGATCGCAATCGCCGCCTTTGCGTCGACACCAAAGCTGCGTAGTGCCGCTATATCCGGCTCGCCGGATGCGATGATTTGGCCAAGATATTTCGCCAGCTCCCAGCCGAAACCCTGCCCGGCCAATGAAGACACATTCGGCACCATCGCATCGATCTGACGCGCCAGCTCTGCAGCCGCCGCCGGCTTCAGCTCCCCGAATGTCGTCGGATCAGTTGCCACGGTGCACTCCCGCGGCTATGCGCGCCATCTTGGCCTCGTGAGCTGCCCTCTCCATCTCGCCCAACGCGGCGTTTCGCGCGGCTTCGCGCGCTGCCACTGAGCGCACGAGATCGGCCTCTCTCCGATAGGTTGCAGCGATGCGCTCGTTCAGCGCCATTTCGGCTTGGTGAGAGGCTTTCGCGCGCTCCAGCCGCGCCGCATCGTGCCGAAGCTGCAGCCGCGCCGTGGCGGCGTCGTGCTCGTGCTCCGGGCGCTGCGCCGGTAGCTCGGCTCCAGCCTGTTGCTTGTACTGCGCTCGCCGTATCGCCGCTCTGACTGCCGCGCTGCTCATGCGAGCGCCCATCCGTTTTCGTCGACCAGGTGGCTGCCACCTTCGTCGACCATCGCGCCCCGCACTTGCCGGTCGATATCGTCGTCGCCGTGGTGCCAGTTCAAGGCGGCCAGCAAGTCACCAGTCGCTGCGCGGATCACCACCGGGTCTTCCCATGCGTCCTCGCGACCGTGTTTCGTGCTCAAATCGTGGTTCGCGTCGGCCACTGCTGGCGCGAGGCGCTCGCCTGGGAAAACGTCCTTCATCGGGCGCCGACCTCGGTAATCCGCGCCGCGATCAGGATCGCATCGGAACTGCAGAAGCCAAGCTGACGCAACTGCTCGACGTTACCGACGCCCGCGTGCGCCATCTTGCCGACTGCGACGGCAATCGGACCGGACCATCCGCCGCGGCAAAGCAGATCGTCGTTGATGGTGGCGCCGTTGATCTGGCGACACAGTTCGATGACGCGCGGATAAGATCCGGACGCAACAAGCTTGGAAGGGTCAAGCGCCGCCATCACGCCGCCTCCCGGTTCGCCGCACGATGCAGCAGCAGATCGATGTCCGATCGGCGCAGCGCGAGCACGCGGCTATTCAGCTCGATCCAGCGGATATCAAAGCGGCGGCACGCGGCCTTAAGCGCGCGATTGTCGCCAATCGACAGCATGCGTCTTGCTTCTGGAAAATTGACCAGATCAGGGGTGTTCATAGTTACCTCCAAAGCGCGGCGCACGGATGAACGCGCGCCAGCGCCGAAAGGGGGATGTGTCGTCTCGTGGGGGTGTGGCTGTCTGAGAGCCTGTCAGGAGCAACGCCGAGGGCGTGCAGAGCAGTCGGAGCTTATGAAGCTACCCGGCGTTCTTCTCGGTGAACGCTGACCGCGCGGCGTCTGAGGCTCGCTATCCGTCTATTCGCACTCTTGCTGCAACAAGCATCCGACACACCGCGCGATGCTGTCTAAGCTGGCCGGCTCAGGCTTCATCACTCAGGCTCATTGCAGCGAGCCTTGGCGCGTCATCCGGGCGAACGACGTCTGATCAGCACAATGACACGGCGAAATGAAAGGTTCGTGAACGTCGGTGACGTTGCAGGATGTTTCGAGTGGGGTCATTTTCCAGGGTTCAGAGGTCTGGCGATCAATCGTCTGACTGACGACCGATACAGATAGCGTCCAACTCCTCTTTTTCGGTCCTCGGCGAAGCAACGGCCACATCATGAGGTCCGGACAGTTCGCAGACGCGAGTTAACTCCGTCCCACGTTGATAGTTGCCATGCTCGGCGATCAGGAACAGACCAAATAGAATCCACGCAAAGGGGTTCTTGATAAACCCATTGCGGATTCTGTCGGTCCAACTACTCAATGAAATCCAGTGCAATTGCTTTCCCTCACTTCATGTCCGCGAGCAAATTAAACCTATGAGTTACCTCAGGCGGCGGAATGCATTTATCGCACTATTTTAATCGTGGCGCCTGCCTGGCGGCACTGACAGGGTAAAAAACGGCCCGTCAGTTTCGAGCGAAAAATCGGAGCCGAACTGACAGAAAACTGACGCGTCAGAAATAGCCTGTCAGTCCGTCAGAAAATTGCTAAAACAAAGCATGTTTCAACGACTTAGCTTTTTTCCAGTCTGTCAGAACACCGTGGTCAGTTAGTGGGGCCTTTAGGCCCCTACTGACGGTTTTTCCTGACAGCCATATCCCATAGGGTGTCAGTCTGTCAGGACGTCGGTGACGCCCCTGGAAACTGAACCCCCGACGGCATGGGTGGAAGCGGCCGGTTTGCCTTCGCCAGTTCGATCGCATTCAATTCGCGTTGTCCGGCCTCGGTGGCGCGCCACTTGCCCATGGTCTCCTTGACGAGCTTGTCCTTGGCCAATCGAGCGAGGCCGCGCTTGACCCTATTCACATTGGGTTCCGCCTTGGTGCCGAACGTCCAGCCAAGAACGCGCGCCAGTTCGGTTGGCGTGGTGCTGGGCGTGCGGTGCGCAGCGTCGAGAACAAGCGCCATGTCAGCATCGGAGCGCTTCTCCAAGACCTCGGCAGTCCCTTCCGACACCGGTCGAGCGACAACGGTTGGGATTGCCCGCCCCTTCACGTCGCGCAACACCGGATGGTCCCGAACGACGCTGAGTTCATATTGCGACTTCCACTCCTGCGAGCCGCGGAATTTGATCTGAGGGCACACGGTCAGGACGCCGCTATCCTTGATGACTGCCAGGTTGCCGTCGACTTCCGCAATGAAGGCGCCGCCGCCGCGCGGCATCAGGTCGTCGTTGTTGGCGCGCTTGGTCGGATGACACAGCACGACGACGCACGGCCCGCCGGGGAGATTGGTTAGCGTCCGCAGCTGCCGGGCATAGGCGCCCATCTGTGCGTTGTTGTTCTCGTCGTCGCCGAAGTTGTAGGCCGCGGCGGTGTCGACCACGACCATTGCGAGGTTCAGCTGCTTCTTTTCCACCTCCGCCACGATCCGGCCCGCCACCTCGGCGATGTTCATTGCCCCGACCAGAAAGTGAATGTCGGCCGTAGCCGGGTCGATTCCCATCGACATAGAAAGCCCGAGCCAACGCGCCTGCACGTCGGTCGGGTTCTCGCCGGCAAAATAAAGGACCGTCCCTTTTTCCACCTCGGCGGTCCCGAGCTTCGTACCGGTGACGACGTGACCAGCCCAACGCATAGCAATCGCGGTCTTGCCGACGCCGGTCCCTGCCGTGACCGAATAGAGGTATCGTCGCTGCAACATGCCGTCGATCAGGTACTCGGGCGGAACGAATCCGTTTACGAAGTCCGCCGACGAGACGATCAGGTCAGGCAACTGCACTGCCGGCGCGGGAAAAGGAATCACGGTCACAGGCTTGAACTCCGCGTGAATGTATAACGCTGCGTATTTGCTGCTGAACTCGCTGATCTGCTGCTGCGTGGCCACACCGCCAAAAGCGGACCATTCGGCCTCTGCCGCATCCTTCAAGGCGATCTGTTGCTGGCGGCGCGCGTCATGGCGTTCCAGTGCCTCAGCTTCGTCCCGCTCATCCTGAGACGCGGCAAGCTTGGCCTTGGAGGCTGGCGACAGATCCATCCATCGATGGACCCGGCGCATATCCTCGCGGTACTCGCGATCCTTGGCGCGCTGGCGCTTTCGGCCGGCCAATTCTTCCGGGCTGCAATCGAGTCTGCGATCGTGCAGGTACTCGCCAAAGCGCCTTTCGACCGAGGTCAGGGCGCGTAGAGGGGATCCGATGCGGTCCTCGATCGGAACGCGGTACTTTCGCTTAACAGACATAGGGGAACTCCGGGTTACAGGAGCCCCGTGAACAAGCATATTGCGTCCGCCGTCGAACTGTGTCATACAGGCAATTGTCAGTTACCCAATATCAGTTCGGCGCCTCCGCATTGCCCGTGCGGGGGCGTCTACTTTTCAGGCAGCCTTCTGTTGCTTTTCGTGCGTCGCGATCCAGTCGGCAACGGCCTGCTCGGTGATGAGCACCCGCTTACCGAGCTTCATGGTGCGCGGCCCCATACCCTGCTCCTGAAGCTTGAAATACAGCGTCCGAGAGATCCCGTGGTTGGCGCAGAATTCGCTGATGGAAATGGATTTCATAGCGGTGACCTTCCAATTGCATGCGAATGCGCAGCAAAACGCAGTTCGCAAAGCTGTTCAGAATTTGAGGATTGGTGCCGGTCTGAGCGGCTGTAAGGTCTGGCGCAGCGTCTATTCGAAGCTCGCGGCGGCGGTCTGAGCGCTCGCTATATTCAATCACAGTGCGCGCAACTGGTTAACCGGTCGTTATAGTCCCACATAGTTCGCAACAGTATTCGGCCCATGCCGTCATCAGCCCGCGGCGCTTTTCCAGTGCGTCGGACCGCCGGTACGCCGCTTCGGTCGCATCGCCCACGGCATGCGCCAAGGCGGCTTCGCAGATGTCCCGCGGAAAAGACGTCTCGTTGCCGGCCCAATCCCGAAAGCTGCTCCGGAAGCCGTGAACCGTCGCGTCGACCTCCATCCGGCGCAGCAGCATCGCCATTCCCATGCTCGACAGTTCGAACCGGCCGCCGACCTCCGTCGCGATCTGCAAAGCGCGGTCGGACAGCGGAACCCGGTGCTCCCGCCCCGCTTTCATCCGCCCCGCCGGCACCGTCCAGACCTTCGCCTCCAAATCGAATTCGCCCAGTTCGGCGCCGAGCACCTCGCCGCTCCGCGCGGCTGTCAGGATGGCAAATTCCAACGCCAGCGCCGCCACTCCCGCAACCGCTTCACGAATGCCGGCACGTCCGCGTAGGGCATCGCCTTATGGTGCCCGCGGGTCAGCCGTTCGCGCCGGGGCAATAGCTGGTCAAGGTGCCCGCGCCATCGCGCCGGGTTTTCCCCCGATCGGAGACCCTTCGCTCGCGCCGCGTCCAGCACCCGTTCAATCCGGCCGCGCAACCGGCTCGCCGTCTCGGGTTTCGTTCGCCAGATTGGCTCCAGGACCGCCAGCACGTCGTTTACATCGACCTCTGCCACGTCGAGAGAGCGCAGCAAGGCGCAATAGTCGATCTCGGTCGGCTCGCCGTCATCAGCCTTCCCCAAGAGGGTCATTTTCCACTGCGCGCTGTGTTTCTCGTTGCGCCAGCTCGGCGCCATGCTCGCCACGACCGCCTCGGCCACCTCTCCGAACGTCGCGCCGGCTGCGTTGCGCACCGATCGTGGATCCCGACCGTCGGCGAGCGCTACCCGTGCGGCCGTGGCCAACTCCCGCGCGCGTGCCAAGCTCACATCCCGAGCGCTCCCGAAACCGATCTCTGTCGGTTTGCCGCGCCATCGGAAAAGGAAGGTCCAGCGCCGGCCGCCGTTCGGCGAGATGGACAAATACAAGCCCCCGCCGTCGGCGTGCCGGCCCGGCTTCACAATGCCCGGCAATCCGCGCGCGCTCAGTCGGTTGATGCTTCTCGCCATGCGCCATCCCTCTGCCCCAATATCTGCCCTAGCACATGCGCTGGATTTCAGGATAGCGTCGCATAGCGTCCCGGACTCAAAATCGCACTAAACCACTGATATGTCGTCGATTTCGAAACGGCAAAATACCGCGACGGACTTTCACGGATTGACGTGCGGCGGACACCCCTTCCGCCAAGACCGCGCCAGAGCGCATGCGGCATCCGGCCGCCGCCACTTCCGCCTAGGCCGTCCGCAATTCTCCTGCTGCAAAAACGGAGACGTTGCCGGCTTCGAAATGGCCGCTCAGACGGCGATCGAGGAGATGAAGAGGTCGAACATTCCAATCACGCTCCTCGAGCGGGTCCGCGCCTCGCAGTCCCCAACTTGGGAATTGTCCATCGACGTACATCCGCGCAAGGCCGTAGGCCAACGCACGGCCCGCCACCGCATGGCGGGCGGCATCACCATTTCGGAGCAGTCCCTCCGTTTTGGCGTCACGCATTAGGCGGACCATGACGGCACGAATCTCGCCATTGCGATGGACCAGCGAGGAGCCTTCGAAGTCGATCGCGCTGCGTGTGGAAATGACCTGGAAATGCACCGGGTTGGTGATTGCCCAACGGAAGAAGCCGATCCCGATCGCCCGATATCGCATGAGGGAATTCTCGCGCTCCGCTGCTGCAAGCGCTTTGTCGATTTCCGCGATCAACCGGTCCATCGCCTGTTCCGCGACGGCTGTCAGCAGCGCGGTCCGGCTCGGGAAATGGCGGAAAGGCGCCCCGGGCGATACGCCCGCGATCTTGGCAACGTCGCGCACGCTCACCTGATCGAGGCCCTTGGTCTCGATCAACAGCACCGCGGCATCAAGAAGGGCCTGGCGCAGATTGCCATGATGATAGCCTTGGCGGGCTGCCGACTTGGTTGGCGATGAGTTGCGCGGGGCCATGATCCGATGAGCATAGCGCAATCAGCCCAGCGCGTAATCGCCGATTACATTTCTCTGGACAGCGGCTTTCGCTCGCACAGAAGGCAGGGTGAAACCTATGAC